>MGUS01000022.1:15189-15654 GCA_001800085.1 Elusimicrobia bacterium RIFCSPLOWO2_01_FULL_60_11
AGCGCGGGGTGATCCATCTTGAGATAAAAGACGAAGAGCGTGAGGATGAGGATGACCAGGAGCGCGAGCGAGAACAGCCCTTCGGGAGTGACGCCCGAGCTCAGGATCAGGACGGCATAGAGGGCGGACGCCGTGATGGCGAGCGTGATCCAGGGAGGGATGTGGATGTCGCGGAAGAACGAGCGGCCGCTCCGAGGGATGGGAGGCGCTTGGTCGGCCCGCTTCTCGGTGACGATGAGGAGCCGCAGAAGGCATTTCCTGAAGAACTCGCGGATGGAATTGGCCAGGGACCTCATGGCGCGGGAAGGGTCAGGCGTTCTCCTGCTTCTCGAAGGCGTCATAGGCCTTGAGTATGGCTTTGACCAGGGGGTGGCGGACCACGTCCTCTTCGGAGAACTGGATGATGTCGATGGAGGGGATGTCCTTCAGGATCCTCAAGACCTCCACAAAACCCGAGCGTTTTTT
>MGUS01000022.1:15662-17247 GCA_001800085.1 Elusimicrobia bacterium RIFCSPLOWO2_01_FULL_60_11
GGTCGATCTGGGTCACATCCCCCGTGATCACCATCTTGGAGCGGCCGCCCAGGCGCGTCAAGAACATCTTCATCTGCTCGGGCGTGGTGTTCTGGGCTTCGTCCAATATGACGAAGGCGTTGTCCAGCGTGCGGCCGCGCATGTAGGCCAGGGGGACGATCTCGATGGTCTCGTCGTCGCGGTAGATGCGGAACCGTTCCTGGCCGAGCAAAGTGTGGAAAGCGTCGTAGAGGGGGCGAAGATAGGGGTTGATCTTCTCATAAAGGTCGCCGGGCAGGAACCCGAGCTTTTCCCCCGCTTCCACAACGGGTCGGGTGAGCACGATGCGCCCCACGCGTCCGGCCTGAAGGTCGCGGAGCGCGCAGAGGACGGCCAGGAAGGTCTTGCCCGTTCCCGCGGGCCCCACGGCCATGACCATGTCGGACTTGATCATGGCCTCCACATATTTTTTCTGCGTGGGCGTCTGGGCCCGCACGGGCTTGCCCGTCGCGGTCTTGAAAACGATCTCCTGCCCGCCGTCATCCGCTCTCGCAGGTTGCGCCGCTCCTCCGCCTTCACGGCGGTCGTTGGCGATCTGGTCCCTTAAGTCCTCAAGATAGGCCATGGCCTGGTCCACTTTCTTGGCGTGGCCGCGCACCGCCAAAGTGGAGGAGCGGGCGAAGACCTGCACGCCGAAGCGCTTTTCCAACTCCTTCAAATTGGAGTCCTGCTCCCCGCAAAGCAGGAGCGTCTCTTCCATGTCGCCCAGGATCATCCGCTTTGTGACCACGGCTCAGTCGGCAGGGGCTTCGAGAGGGGAGATGACGATCCTTTGTTTGGGGAAGATGACGCCGGGGTTCAAGATGGAGTTGCGGTTGTCGAGGTAGATCTTTTTCCACTTCCAAGGGTCTTTGTAGTGCTTTTTGGCAAGGTTCCAGAGGCAATCCTTCGATTCCTGCCAGACCCAGACCACGGCGACGGCGGCTCCCTCCGGCGCGGGAGCGGGTTCTTCCTTGACGGTCTCCTGGGGCGGATAGGTTTGTTGGGGGGTTTCTGCCGCAGGTTCCCGTTGTGATTCGGCCTCGGGTTCCGGTGTGAACGCCGGGGCGGGCGGGGACGCAGATCCGGGCACGAGAGAAGGCGCGGTATCCCCCTTCTTTTCCTGCATCATCTCTTCCTGGATGCGGGAATATTCCTCATCTTCGGTGGCGTCGGGTTTCTTGCCTTTGGACAGCAAGGGATGGGGGTTGGCGATGGCGAAAGCCAGAATTGCCGCGAGGGCCGCGAGGCGGGGTCTCATTCTCAACTGATTTTATATAGATTTTTTAAGTCGATGTCAAATGCTACTGGCTGCGCGAGACGGCCTCCAGAGCCGCCTTCTCGTTGGAGAGGATATCGCCCAGGGCCATGGCGGGGAGTGCCCCAAGGACGGCATTTATAAGGATGAATTTGAACTGTTTCAAATTCTCAAATGCGTCCGCCTGCGCCTGGGTGAGATTCCCCCACACGGAGCCGGGCACGATCAAACTGTGGGAGGTGTAACCCCCCGAACGCCGGAGAGATTCGCCCAAGGCCGTGTCCAAGGCGGAGAAGTTGATGCTCCCGT
>MGUS01000022.1:17334-20816 GCA_001800085.1 Elusimicrobia bacterium RIFCSPLOWO2_01_FULL_60_11
ATTCCGCCTCGTTCCGCCCCGGAGGCACCACGATGCCCACATAGGGCGCCTCGCCCTTGAGCGAGTTCCTCACCGACCCGTCCAGAGATTCGATGTTCATCTTAAGCGGAGCGCCTTGCAATTTGCGGTTGATGCGCGTCCCGGGAGCCGAAGGCGGGGCTGCCGGGCCGTCGCCGGGGCCGCCGGCAAGCCGGCGGATCTTTTCATCGAGCGCGGCTTTGGATCTCTGAACGGCCTGATATATTTTCAAGGCCTTTGTAACTTCCGCCTGCGCGTCTTTGAGGCCCTTTTTTGCGTGTTCAACGGCCTGGGGCAGCCACGTGTCCTCTAGTCCGGGGATCCCCCTGACGCGTTCGGACTCAAACTGCAAGCGGCCCATGGCGTACTCGACCTCCGCCTCGCGTTCCGATACCTTTTTCTCGGCCGCCGAGAGGGATGTCTTCGCGCGTTCCAGGCGGCGGTGAAGGATGTTGCCCCGCTTCTGAAGGACGGCGATGTCAAGGGTCTTGATTTTGGGCTTGAAAAGGGAAGGAACTGCGGCCTGGATGCTCATGAACCGGGCGGCGTTGGCGACAAGATTGCCTCCGGCCACGATTTCTTTCAGGGATTGATACCTCATCGACCGAAGGCGCTGTGAGGCCCTTGATTCTTCCACTTTTGTACGCGATTTCGCGAAAGCCATGCCCAGCGCCGCGGGGACAAGCAGCGCCGACATCAGCCAAACCCCGTCCGGAACGCCCAGGTTCCCGGCAATCAAAGGCCAGTATTCCCGCCAGAGCGGAAGGGTCATCAGGAGAGTCGGGAGGGCAAGGCCGGTCAAAGTCGTTGACGATCTGAACCTCAGCTTGCGGTCAGCCCGACGTTCCGCCAGATACTCATCCTCTTTCAAACGTTCGAGTTCGGCGAGACGCAAGAGAATATCCCTGGCATAAAATTTTCTTCCGCGCATTATTCCCGCAATGAGATTCCGGCCCACGGGGGAGAGCGTCCTTGTGCGGGTATGTTCGGAAAGTTCGGTGAATTTCCAGCCATAATCGATAACTAAAATGCGCAAAAGCGCATGGACCCGGCCATATAGCGACTTGACCGGTTTGAATTCAAGCCCTTTTTTTCGGATGAACTCACCGACGCTGATGACAAGCTCGTATCTCCCGATGTCGCTGATGTGCTGCCGGCGGTTCAACACCCGGTTCAGGTACGGATGATCTTTTTTATAATAAACTGCGAAGGCGTTGAGATGGATGTCCGAAGCTTTCAGCTGAGCCTTCAAGAAATCCCGCCAATCCATCGAAAGAGCTTTGGGGTACGCCTCGGCGGGTTCACTTTTGGGGTCTTTAGATTTCATGAAATCAGAAAGTTCTTTGGTAGTCAAGGGAGATTTCCTCTTCACATCATCCCTCTGATTCCTGATCTTCACCAATCTCGCGATTTTCTGGACTCGACCGTCGGCGGAATATGGGTCCGGGGCCGTCGACGTGACCTTGATGGTCCCCGGTTCGGCATTTTTCAGCGCCATCGCAGACCCATTCACCGCTTTCCTACTGACCAGCTCTGGCTCAGGAGCATCTTCGAACGGGACCGGCTGGCCGGTATTGATGAAGATACGAAGCGACGTCATGTTGGACTGCTGGGAATCGGATGCGCGCGTGTCGGCCCGCATGGCTTTGACCTCCGTCCCGCGCATCAAAGTGCCGAAAATGGAATGATGTTTGATGACAGGTCCGATATCCATCAAGAGATAGGGTCTCCCGTCCGGGACATATTTTACCGGCTTCTTCTTGAAGAACCTGTCGGAAAGCTCGTCCAGCGACAAGACCATGCCGACCGCTCCCAGACCCAGGGCCGAAAACCCGGCGGCCCAGACGGCCCACAAGGAAAGGCCGAGAGCGGGAAGCGACGGCTGGGCGGAGACAAGGATATTCAGGGCGACCGCCGTGACCGCGACCAGAGCGGGGGCGCGGGCTTTGAAGCTTTTTTCGGGCCGTTCCGCGGCTATCACGGCCAGCGCCGTTTCAACGGCGTCTAGGACCGATTTGTCCCTGGGGATATGCCCTCGCAGGAGATGGTTGATGCTCACATGTGAAAGTGAGATTTTAGCACGCTCGCCGATGAGCGCCGCTATTCGGCTCGATGTCAGACCGCGAACGGAGACAAGCGCTTCAAGCTGTGTTTTTATCTTTTCGACGCGCGCCTGATAAGGGGCTCTTTTCGCCAGCTGCTTAGCTTCACCATATTTTTTTACCGCTTCCGCCCGGCGTTTATCCTTGATTTCATTCAGAATTCCTGCGCGGTCGGGTGTGACGGGATTTTCAAGAAGGTCGTTCATCTTGCGCCATTCCGTTTCAATTTTATCCAATGCTTGCTTTGAACCGGTGAATAAAGCTGAGGGCGGATTATCAGACATGTGTTTTATCATATCAAGCGCCTGGGTCAGCACGGCCCGGGCACGGTCATGCTCGCCGGACAACTGAAGGACCTCCCCTAAAAGCCGCCGGGCCGGAAGAGTGCTTGAATGGCCGCTGCCGATGGAAATAACGCCTTCGAACCTTCGTTGTGCCAGGCGCCAGCGCTTGGCGGCTTCGCCGATTCTGCGGTCCGAAGCAACCCCATAACCATCCGCGAGAAGCGCATTGCCGGACTCCATAAGTTTATTGATATCAGCGCTTTCCGACGCGGTGAGCGATGACGCGGGGTAATCGACCTTGGTCACTCGATTCCGCTTTTGAGTCCGCTCCGATTCCCCGTCGACAACATGTTTTTTCAATATTCCGGCTTTATCCGCTGAATAGGACTTCGAGCCATGATCGAGCAATGCATGATTCTTCTTGACCGCGCCTTCGCGCGTGAATTCATATAGATGATGGGAGATTGAAGCGCCTGAAAGGCCGGTGATGTATTGAATGTCCCTCATCATTATTTCGGGGGCTTTCGATTCACGGCTTTGCCGTAGAAAGACCCATGCGACCGCCATTTTCGACGTCATTTTTTTACGGGCCCCGTCTTGGGACGGCATATTAAGCTCTGTGAATTCCCGTTTTGCCATCTCGACGAATCCGGCGCCCGAATCAGCCGCGTCCACCCCCGGCAATTCATTCAAAAGCCCTTCCTGAAGACCGATGAACTCGATGAGCGCTTTGAGCGCCTTGGATAACTGATAGCCCGCGCTGACATTGAGCGCGATGTGGGCCATCCGCGCCAAGATTCCTCTGGACCCTTCTGTCAATCCAGATTCTTCGGGACTCTTCAAGAATCCTTCCGCGGCGTCATGCTGCCATTGGAACCACCTTTGAATCAGCGCCTTCTTGCCGCTTGCCGTCTGGTTGTCCGTCCCAAAATCCTCCAGATTTTTCCTGATTTTTACGGCTACCTGATGCCTGTCTTGAACCCACTCCCTCAAATCCGCCAGGGCGGCGACTCCGACCCCCCCCAGACCCAAAAACGCAAGCCAATACGACGAGCCGCCGTCCTGCAAAGCCGAATGA
>MGUS01000023.1:0-10020 GCA_001800085.1 Elusimicrobia bacterium RIFCSPLOWO2_01_FULL_60_11
CGCCATGGAGGCGGCCGAGTACGTCGAGAAGGTGCGCATCAACCCGGGCAACTATGTGGATTCCAAGCAGTTCAAGATCGTCGAATACACCGACGCGGATTATCAGAGGGAACTGGACCGCATCGAGGAGAAATTCACACCCCTGGTCTTGAAGATGAAGAAACTGGGGCGGGCCATGAGGATAGGCACCAATCATGGCTCGCTTTCCGACCGTATCATGAACCGCTACGGGGATTCTCCCGAAGGCATGGTGGAATCGGCCCTTGAGTTCACGCGCATCTGCGAGAAGAACAAATATTTTGACTTGATCCTTTCCATGAAGTCCTCCAATCCCAAGGTGATGATCGCGGCCTACCGCTTGCTCGCCGCGCGCATGGCCGAGGAGGGCATGGACTATCCTTTCCACCTGGGCGTGACGGAAGCGGGCGACGGCGAGGACGGCCGCATCAAGTCCGCCATCGGCATCGGGGGGCTTTTGGAGGACGGCATCGGTGACACCATACGCGTCTCCCTCACTGAGGAGCCCGAGTTGGAGATTCCCGTATGTAAACAGATCGCTGCTTTCTATACCTCTCCCCGGCCCTCTCCACTACGTGGAGAGGGAGAGATCACCCCTTCTCCCCGTAGGGGAGAAGGACGGGATGAGGGTTACACGGAGAACCCCTATCACTATGCTCGGAGAAAGACCCGGGAGATAAAGATAGGGCCCTTCAAGCTCGGCGGAGAGAACATCGTGCGGCTGGTCTCGGATTTCACGGACAAGAAGGCCATCCTTTCCGTCCTTGAGGCCCAGCTCCAGAACACCAAGAGCTTGGCCCCGGAGATCGTGCAGTGGACCATCCGCAATGATGAAGATTTGAAAGCCCTGGAAGAATGTTCAAAGAAACTCGCAAAAGAAACATCCCGCCTGGCATTCCTGGGGCGGTTCGAGAACAGCTTGGCGCAGGCGGAGAAGGGGCTTTCTTTGGTGCAATGCGCCATATTCAAGTACAAGCCGGGCGATGACGGCTCGACCCGCAAGAAGAAGTTCACCGATTTCTTAAAGCTGGCCAAGGCCAAGAATGTCCCGGTCATCCTGGAGGCCGAAGATTGCAAGAGCGAGGACAAGCTGGCCAAGTGGGGGGAGTTGACCCCCGCCCACAACACCCTGGACGGCATCGAATGGGCCCAGTCCGTCGGGATGAAGGACATCATCTTGTCCTTCAATCTTTCCGGGCGCTCCGAGATGATCCACAATGTGAGGTATCTGGCGGCTACGCTTAGGGAGAAGAACATCGATCTGCCCATCCACCTTAAAGTCCAGACCTCCAACCTCATCCATGCTTCCATCGCCTTGGGCTCGCTCCTCTGCGACGGCATCGGGGATTCCGTTCAGGCGGGCACGGGCACGGACCCCAAGAAGGACTTGGAACTGCTCTACAACATTCTCCAGGCGGCGGGCGTGCGCATCACAAAGACCGAATATGTCTCCTGCCCTTCCTGCGGGCGCACTCTCTTTGACCTGCAGAGCACGACCGAGCGCATCCGCTCAAAGACCGGGCACCTGAAGGGTGTGAAGATCGCCATCATGGGCTGCATCGTGAACGGCCCGGGGGAGATGGCAGACGCGGATTTCGGCTATGTGGGGGGCGCTCCGGGGAAGATCAACCTCTATGTGGGCAAGGACTGCGTGAAGAAGAGCATCCCTTTTGAAGAGTCCGACGAAAAACTCATCGAGCTCATCAAAGAGCACGGCAAGTGGCAGGACCCCACCTAATTTTTTGAGCTTGATTAGAATTAAACATCCTGTCCAAAAGGCTTTTGAGATTTGGATATCCAATTGTCCCGAAAGCTATCATCCCCTAGATATGAGAAGGTTTTATATGTTTGTAAAGACGGTCTGCAGATATGGAAGGGGTTCACGGTCCAAAAATAAACATATGCTAAAGAAGATGATTTGCGACTATAAAAATCACGAATTAAGCGAAGCAAATATTGAATGGTACTGTGAGCTTTTTGGTCATTTAGAGAAATACCATTTTGTTGCTCCTATCAGCCTATATCAATCTACTATTCCTATGGACACGGAATGAGTTATTTTAATGTCTGAAGCCAAGGCGTCCAATCCAGGAGGACTTATGATAATGTTCGTAAAATCCATGATTTTGAGCTCAATTTTGTTTCTGTCCGCCTTCACCTTTGTAATGGCCGAAGAGCCCTCACTTGAAGAATTGAGGAAACGTCATGATAGCTACATGTCCGGTCTTGTTGAAAACGCGCCAAAAGAAGCAGAGGGAACATTTAAGCCAATTATGAAGGGCTCAGATCTCAAGATTTTTATATCTGAACTCAGTTTGCAGATTCAATATTTAAAGGCCACATTACCCGCAAATCCGAATAAGGGTTCAAATGATGAGAGTTTAATGCTCATTTTAAATAATGCAGAAGAATTTATCGTTGAATTTGAGAAGCGTCCATATTCTCTGTTTACATCCGTTGGACTTTCAAATGCTTGTTCATCCATCCTAGTGACTTTTTTAGATCGGAAATATAAAGATTCAAATAAGTTAATAGTTTTGTTTGTGAAACTGTCTCAGCATACAAGTTCTTTGTCAAAGTTTTCAGATATGTGGATGGCCAATATGGAATATAAAATATCAAAATATAATACCTCTCAGAAAAACAGGTAGGAAGATCGCCTAGAATTAGAGGCGTCTCGCAACCGCCCCCACAAGCTCCAAATGGCTCCTTTGGTTCGGTAACATCTTATATGAGTTGATTTGCGCCCTTGACAAACATGATATATTGAAGTACACTTCATTATATCATGTTTAATCGCAACCAAGGTTTAAAGGGTCTTGGCCGGGAATCCTGCTTTCTATGGGGGGCTAGGCAGACCGGTAAAAGCACCCTGCTCAAGCGTCTTTATCCCCGCGCCCGGGTGTATGACCTTCTTCTTTCGGATACGTTTGAGCGGCTGGTCCGGAGGCCCTCTCTACTGCGCGAAGAGATCCTGGCCGAGGGGGGGCGGATCCATGGGCCCGTCATCGTGGACGAAGTGCAAAAAGTCCCCCTGCTCCTGGACGACATCCAATGGCTCATCGTGAACCACGGCGTCCAGTTCATCCTCTCCGGTTCAAGCGCGCGGAAACTTAAAAGAGGGGGCGGCAACCTTCTGGGAGGCCGGGCGCTTCGGTATGAGCTTTACCCCCTTGTCTCCGGAGAAATCCCGAACTTCAATCTCCTGCGAGCGCTCAATCACGGGCTTCTTCCCAGGCATTATCTTGCGGAGGCCGCCCAGCCCATGATCCACGCCTATCTGGGCGACTATCTCAAGGAAGAAATCGCCGCCGAGGCCTTGAGCCGCAACGTTCCCGCCTTCGCCCGTTTTCTGGAGGCGGCGTCCTTCAGCAACGGGGAGATCGTCAACTACCAGAACGTCGCGGCCGAATGCGGGGTCAGTTCTCACACCGTGAAGGAATATTTTCAAATCCTCGAAGATACCCTCCTGGCTTATAGCATTCCCTCTTTTCGAAAGCGGCCCAAGAGACGCGTCATCCACGCGCCCAAGTTTTATTTTTTTGACGTCGGTCTGGCCAACGTCTTGCTCAAAAGGGGGAAGATCGCGTATCGCGGGGAGGCGTTCGGAAGGGCTTTCGAGCATTTCATCCTTCAGGAGATCGCCGCTCACCGCAGCTATTCCGGGCTTCATTATCCCCTATCCTATTGGCGCACCGCTTCGCAAATTGAGGTTGATTTTATTTTGGGCGATGCTGAAGTGGCCGTCGAAATTAAAGGAACTGAAATGGCGATGGAACGCCATTTACGAGGGCTTCGAGCGTTCGGCGAAGAATATAAAGTTAAAAAATTAATTGCCGTGTCGTTGGATGCCAGGCCCAGATCTGTGAATGGGGTGCAAGTTCTGCCTTGGGCGGATTTTTTACAGCGCTTATGGGGAGGGGATATTATTTCTGGTTGAGCAAATAATGAAGAAGCGTGCGTACGGGGAAACCCGTGCCGCCCTGTTTGCAGTAAGGCAGTTCGCGGTCCGTCCAGGCCGGGCCCGCGATGTCCAGGTGGATCCAGGGCGTATCGTCCATGAATTCCCGCAGGAAAAGCCCGCCGATGATGGAGCCGGCCTCCCGGCGGATGGATGAGATGTTCTTCACGTCGGCCACGGGGGATTTTATCCCTTCCTTGTAGTCCTCCACAAGCGGCAGCTGCCAGAACCTCTCCCCGGAATCTTTTGACGCCAGATCGATCTCCCTGAACAGCTCGTCATTGTTTCCCATGGCCCCGGCCACGAGCGCCCCCAGAGCAATCACGCAGGCCCCGGTCAAGGTCGCTATGTCGATGACCGCGTCCGCCTTCAGTTTCACCGCGTAGGCCAGAGCGTCGGCCAGGACGAGGCGCCCTTCGGCGTCCGTGTTCAGGACCTCGATGGATTTTCCGTTCATCGCGCGCAAGATGTCGCCCGGCTTCTGCGCGCGGCCCCCGGGCATGTTCTCCGTCACCGCCAGGACCCCATGGATTTCAACCCGGGGCTTGAGCGAGGGTAGGGCCCTGAAGACAGCGAGGATCGAGGCGGCCCCCGCCATGTCCATCTTCATGGTCTCCATGTTCAATGAGTCCTTGAGCGAGAGCCCTCCCGAGTCGAAAGTGATGCCCTTGCCGACGAGCGCGATGGACTTGAGCGGATTTTCCGGCTTGTAGTGGAGATGGATGAATACCGGCGGCTCCGCGCTCCCCCGCGCCACGCCCAGGAGGGCCCCCATCTTCATCTTCTCGATCTCGTCCTTCTCGAAAACTTTGACGGTGATGCCGGCCGCCTTGCCCTGTTCCGCCACGGCCCTGGCCCGTTCGGCAAAATCCGTCGGAGTCATGTCGCTGGGCGGCTCGTTCACAAGGTCCCGCGCGAAGCAGGCCGATTCTGCCATCACATGGCCGAGCTTCACGCCCTCGCGGCTCTCGGCAATGGATGATTTGGAGCCGACCAGGAAAGCTTCTTTAAGCTCTTTTCCGGCTGATTTTTTCTGCTTGTACTTGTCAAAAGAATAGGCCGAGAGGATGATGCCTTCGGAAACGGCCAGGGCCTCCCCGATGGGGTCCAGGATCTCGGGAAGGCGGATGGATATGGAGGACTGTGCCAGCGCCTGGAATTTTTTTGCCGCGAGCGCGGCGCCCCGCCTCACTTTTTCCAGGTCCGCGTCCTTGCGGGGGCCCAGGCCCACGAGCAGGACCAGGCGGGAAGGGGAGCCGGTGATGGGGTGAAGGAGCGCAAAAGTGCCGGCTTTTCCGGTGAACCCTTCCGATTCGGCGGCTCCCGCGAGTTTTTTGTCCTGCGCGATGCCCAGGACCAGGTTCTCCTTCTCAAAAACGAACGCGGCCAGGGGGGATTTGCGGTCGATTCTCTCGGTGAGGGCGAGGCGTATCACAGGCCTTATTAGACTAAAACAATGGTATAATTTCAAGAACTTCCATGTCCCGACGAGCGGTCGTCTATTGCAACCCTGACAAGCCGCAGGCCAAACGGACTTTCACCGCCTTGTCCGCCTGGCTCAAGCGCCGTAAAGTGAGCGTCATCCCCCGCCTGAACGACCCTCTCTGCCGGCAGGCCGATTTCGCCGTCATCCTGGGCGGAGACGGCACCATCCTGGCCGCCGCACGGGCACTCGCCCCTCACGGCGTCCCGATATTGGGCGTCAACCTGGGGCGTCTCGGGTTCCTGGCGGCCACAGAATCCAAGAACCTCTATTCCACGGTCGGCAAGGCCTTGCAAGGACGCCTGGCCGTCGAAGAGCGCCTCATGCTCGACGTCCGCGTCCTCGGCAAGGGCAAAAAATACATCCTCTCCTGCCTGGCCCTGAACGACTGCTACCTCCACGCGGGCTCGGCTTCGCGCATCACCGAAGTGGAGACCTCCTTCAACGGGGAATTTCTCACCACTTACAAGGGCGACGGCGTCATCGTTTCAACGCCTACGGGAAGCACGGCCTACTCTCTGGCCGCGGACGGGCCCATCGTATCCCCTGATCTGGGCGTCCTGCTCGTCACCCCCATCTGCCCCCACACGCTCTCCCAGAGGCCCCTCGTCATATCGGAGCGGGGCCGTCTGGACCTGGTCGTGGGCCCGAGGTCGTCCCCCATGCTCCTCTCCGTCGACGGCCAGATCAACGGGAAAGTGGGGCCCGGCACGCGGGTGGAAGTCCGCGCGGCGGAGCGGAAGCTCCGCCTCCTCGTGAGCCCGAAGCGGAGCTATTTCGAGATCCTGCGCAAGAAACTGGGCTGGGGCCTATGATTCGGGAACTCGAGATCCGGAACTTCGCTTTGATCGAATCCCTCCGCATCCGCTTCGGCGATAAACTGAACGCCATGACGGGGGAGACGGGAGCGGGGAAGTCCATCGTGGTGGACGCTCTCGGGCTTCTTTTGGGCGACAAGGCCCAGGCCTCCGTGGTGCGCAAGGGCGCCGAACGCTGCCAGATATTGGGGATATTCGACACCGGCAGGAACCGCGCGGCCGCGAAACTCTTGAAGGAGCTTTCCCTGGAGAATGAGGGCGAGGACCTGATTTTAAGGCGGGAGATAGACGCCCAGGGCAAGTCCAGGGCCTTCGTGAACGACCGGCCCGTCACGCTGTCCACGCTCTCGTCCTTGGGAGACCACCTGATAGAACTCCACAGCCAGCACGAGCACCAGAAGCTTTTGAAGAGCGCGGAACAGAGGGATTTCCTGGACCGCTATGCCGAGGCCTGGGACCTGCGCGCGCAGGCGGCGGAAGCCTTCGCCTTGTGGAAGGCGCTTCTGGAAAAGAAAGAGGCGTCGCAGATCTCGGACCAGGAACGGAACCAGAAGATCGATCTCTATGCTTTCCAGGTGAAAGAGATCGAGGACGCCAAGTTGAAGCCCGGCGAGGAAGAGGAACTGGACGAGGCGCTCCCCCGCTTGAAGAACGCCGAGAAGATCCGCGCGGCTCTGGATGAAGCGTACGGTCACCTTTATGAGGATGAGGGCTCCGTTTCCGACCGGCTGCGCAAGGTGAAGCGTTCCCTGGACAATCTGACTGTTCTCGGCATGGATTTGAAGGAGGTTCCCCGGATATTGGAAGAAGTTCTCGTGGGGGCGGAAGAGATGGCGGGCGAGATTGAAAAGGCCCGCGGGAACATCGTCTCAGACCCTTCCCGCCTGGACGCCATATTCTCCCGCCAGGACCTGATCTCCAAGCTCAAGAGAAAATATGGGGCGACCCTGGCGGATATCATCGCTTACGGCGCCAAGATCAAAGGGGAATTGGACATTCTGCAGAACTATGCCGAGAACATCGGGAATCTTGAAAAAGAGATTGAGGCGTCCCAGGCATCCTTCATGAAAAAGGCCAAGGCGCTTTCCGCGGCCCGCAGGAAAGAAGGGGAGAATCTCGCCTCCGCCGTGGAGAAGGAGCTGAAGGACCTGGGGTTCTTGAAGGCCCGCTTTGCCGTGCAGCTGGTCTCCGAGCCGCCTTCCGCGGCCGGGCTGGAAGCCGTGGAATTCCTTCTTTCCGCAAATCCGGGAGAGGACTTGAAGCCCATCAAGGCCGTGGCATCCGGAGGGGAGCTTTCCCGCATCATGCTGGCCTTGAAAAAGATATTGGCCCAGGCCGACATGGTGCCCACGCTCATATTCGACGAGGTGGACGCGGGCATCGGTGGCGCGATGGGGAATATCATCGGGGAGAAACTCAAAGGGCTCGGGAAGACCCACCAGGTCATCGCCATCACCCACCTTCCGCAGGTGGCCGCTTTCGCGGAATGCCACATCGCTGTGCGCAAAGAGGTGCGCTCGGCCCGCACCCAGACCGAGATCGAGCTCCTGGGAAAGGATGCCCGCGTGGAGGAGATCGCGCGCATGCTGGGGGGCGTCTCCAGCATCTCCCTCAAGCACGCGGCCGAGCTTTTGAGCGAGGCCGGGAAGAAATAACCCATGGACATCAGGATACGGAAAGCCGGGATCCAGGACGCGCCCGCCGTCTTCAGCGTGGTGCGCTCAGCCACGAAGCGGGGCAAGATATTGAAGCGGTCCAAGGCGGAGATCCAAAAGACCATCCATCACTTCTGGGTCGCGGAAGATTCTTCCTCCATCGTTGCCTGCTGCGCCCTCGAAATATATAATAAAAAGCTCGCGGAGATACGCTCGCTCGCGGTGGACTCCAGGCGGGAGAAGCAGGGCATCGCCAGCCGGCTCGTGCAGGCCTGCCTCAAAGACGCGCGCAAGAAAAGGATCTACGAGGTCCTCGTCATCACCAACCGCGAGAACATATTCCGGCGGCACGGGTTCTCCGAACAGCTCCAGGACCAAAAGGCGCTCTTTATAAGACCATGATCCCTTTTTGTGCGTCATTCCCGCGAAAGCGGGAATCTAAGCAGAGATCGATAAACATCACTGGATTCCCCGGTCAAGCCGGGGAATGACGGGATTGATTAAGTGAATGACAGGATTGACTAAGGGAATGACGGGATTGATTAAGTGAATGACGGGATTGATTAAGTGAATGACAGGATTGACTAAGTGAAGACTTTGCCAAGCCATGAGTAACTTAGCATGTCATTCCCGCGAAAGCGGGAATCCAGTAATATGTAAATGACCATATGAATAAAGACCACATACTTAGCGAAATACGGCGTACTGCCAGCACGAATAAAAGCACCGCGTTAGGTGCGCAAAGATTTTTTACGGAAACGGGTATTAAAAGATCTGATTGGTTAGGGCGGTATTGGGCGCGTTGGGGTGATGCCCTTCGGGAAGCTGGACTATCGCCGAACCAATTTCAAAAAGCACATGATGAGGGAGATCTTTTGGAAAAATATATTGCCGCTGTCAGAGAGCTTGGTCGATTTCCTACTGGGGCTGAACTTCGCATGCGGAAGCGTAGTGATCCAACGTTCCCAACCCACAACGTTTTCAATCGATTTGGATCCAAGTTGGCCCTGATTGAACGGCTTGCAATTTTCTGTGAAGCCCATGGCAAGTATGAGGACATTCGAAAACTATGCAAAGATTATATTGCCAGAGCGCCAGAAGAAGCTAAGATTTCAACGGAGGCTAATGAGGATATAGGGTTTGTTTATCTGGTTAAATCAGGCAAATTTCATAAAATAGGAAAATCAAACTCTGCCGGAAGAAGACAATACGAGCTTGATATTCAACTGCCCGAACGGGCTACAAAAGTTCATGCGATAAGAACTGATGATCCTTCAGGGATTGAGGCATACTGGCACAATCGTTTTAAGGCTAAACGTAAGAACGGGGAATGGTTTGACCTTGCTGCTTCAGATATTGGGGCGTTCAAGCGTCGGAAGTTTATGTAAATATGGATGCCCGCTTTCGCGGGCATGACAAATAGGAAATGGACAAACAACCATGCGTATATATCTTAGCTAGTCGCCGCAATGGAACACTTTATACAGGGGTTACGTCTGATATTATTAAGCGTGTTTGGGAGCATAAAAACAATGTTGTTCCTGGATTTACCAAAGAGTATGGAGTGCACACGCTTGTTTGGTATGAACAGCATGAAACTATGGAAACCGCTATTCTTAGAGAAAAGAGGATCAAGAAATGGAACAGGGCATGGAAATTGGAGCTGATCGAGAAACAGAATCCGACATGGCAGGATTTATACCAGGAAATAACTGGATGCCCGCTTTCGCGGGCATGACGGGTAAATATAGTGCGGCGCTCTTTATAAGACCATGAACGACATGAAAGAACGCAGTTCCATGATGACGGAAGGCGACACGCGCGCGCCCAACCGCGCGATGCTGCGCGCCGTGGGTTTCAAGGACGAGGATTTTGACAAGCCCGTCGTGGGCGTGGCCTCCCTCTGGAGCGAGATCACACCCTGCAACATGCACTTGGATGAGCTGGCCAAGAAGGCCAAGGTCGGGGTGAAGCAGGGCGGGGGTGTTTCCCAGACCTTCGGCACCATCACGGTGAGCGACGGCATATCCATGGGCCACGAGGGCATGAAATATTCCCTGCCCAGCCGCGAAGTCATCGCCGACT
>MGUS01000023.1:10037-11524 GCA_001800085.1 Elusimicrobia bacterium RIFCSPLOWO2_01_FULL_60_11
GTCTCCATCGGCGGCTGCGACAAGAACATGCCCGGCTCCTTGATCGCCATGGCGCGCATGAACATCCCCGCGGTCTTCGTCTACGGGGGCACCATCCTGCCCGGAAAATTCGAGGGGAAAGATGTGGATATTGTGAGTATCTTCGAGGCCGTGGGGTCCTACAGCGCGGGCAGGATATCCAGGGAGCAGTTCCGGGGCATCGAGTGCAGCGCCTGCCCGGGCGCGGGCTCCTGCGGGGGGATGTACACGGCCAATACCATGGCCTCGGCCATCGAGGCCCTGGGCATGAGCCTGCCGGGCAGTTCCTCCAACAGCGCGGAGAGCGAAGCCAAGGCGCGCGATTGCGTCCTGGCGGGAGAAGCCGTGGTGCGCCTCATCAAAGACAGGATCTTGCCGCGGGACATCATGACGAAGAAGGCCTTCGAGAACGCCATAGCGCTCGTCATGGCCCTGGGCGGTTCCACGAACGCCGTGCTTCATCTGATGGCCATCGCGCGCTCGGCCAAGGTGAAGCTGAATCTGGCCGATTTCAACCGCATCAGCGCGAAAGTGCCGCACCTGGCGGACTTGAAGCCCAGCGGGAAATACGTGATGAACGATCTCAACGAGGTGGGCGGCGTTCCGGGCGTTTTGAAAATGCTCCACGCCGAGGGACTCCTCCACGGAGACGCCCTCACGGTGTCGGGAAAGACCATCGCCGAGAACCTGAAAGGCTCCCCGGGCCTGACCCCGGGGCAGAAGATCGTGCGGGGTTTCGACAACCCCCTCCATCGGACCGGGCCTCTCGTGGTGCTTCACGGGAACCTGGCGCCCGAGGGCGCCGTGGCCAAGATATCGGGCCTGAAATCCGTCAAGATCACGGGCCCCGCCAAGGTCTATGACGGCGAAGAAGAGACCTTGAAGGCCATCCTCGCCGGCAAGATCAAGCCCGGCGATGTGGTGGTCATCCGCTACGAAGGCCCCAAGGGCGGCCCGGGGATGCGGGAGATGCTGGCGGTCACATCCGCCATCATCGGCAAGGGACTGGGCGATTCCGTGGGCCTCATCACGGACGGCAGGTTTTCCGGCGGCACGCACGGGCTTGTGGTGGGGCATGTGGCCCCCGAAGCCCAGATGGGCGGCCCCATCGGGGTGCTCAAGAACGGCGACACCATCACCATCGACGCGGAGAGGAAAGAACTTAAACTCCATCTCACGCCCAAAGAACTTTCATCGCGCCTGAAGAAGTTCAAGGCGCCGCCGCTCAAGTTCAAGTCCGGCGTGCTCTTCAAATACGCGCGGGACGTTTCGTCCGCCGCCTTGGGCGCGGTCACCGACCTGCCCTGACCTTTGATCCAAAAGGCCGTCCGAATTTTGAAGCAGGGCGGGACCGTCGCTTTCCCGACGGAAACGGTCTACGGCCTGGGCGCGAACGTCTTTGACCGCGGGGCCGTCGAAAAGATATTCAAGGCCAAGGGCCGCCCGGGTGACAATCCCCTCATCGTTCA
>MGUS01000024.1:0-9948 GCA_001800085.1 Elusimicrobia bacterium RIFCSPLOWO2_01_FULL_60_11
AAGATCTTCTCCCGGAACTCGGGCTCGACGCCGATGCCGTTGTCGGCCACCGAAAAGACCCATTCCCCGTCTTGGGAAGCCGCGCCCAACCGGACGACGGGCTTTTTTCCGCCGACGAACTTGATGGCGTTGCCGATCAGGTTCTGGAATAACTGGAGGAGTTCGGTCTCCGCATAAATCACCTTGGGGAGCTGCCCGTGCTCCACGACGGCTCCGGATTCTTCCAAGTACGGCTTTAAATTCTCCAGCGCCTGCTCCAGGATCTTGCCCGCTTCGAATTCCGCCAGCCCCTCCCCCGAACGGCCCACGCGGGAATAGAGCAGGAGATCGTCGACGAGTGCGTTCATGCGCCGGGCCCCGCCCACGGCCTTCTGTATGAGGCGCCGCGCTTCCGGGTCGATGTTCGCCGCGAACTTGGCCTCCAGCAGCTGCAGATAATTCGAGACCGTCCGGAGCGGCTCTTTCAGATCATGGCTGGCCACATAAGCGAACTGCTCCAAGTCCGCGTTGGAACGCATCAACTCACCCGTCTGCTTGGCGAGGGCCTCGGATGCCATCCTCTGCTCCGTCACATCCCGGAAACTCCAGACCCTTCCGACGGTCTCGCTGCCCAGTTTCTGCGGCTTCGAATAGCGCTCGAACGTCCTTCCGTCCTTGAACTCCAGCACGTCGAAACTTTCCGAATCAGGGTGGTCATAGAGTTCCCGGATCTTACGGGTGAAGGACCCCGGGTCCTTCAGCTGGGTCAGCACGAATTCAATGGCCACATGATCGTCCTTGGAATCCGTGACGGCATCGGGGATGCGCCACATCTCCAGGAACTTCCGGTTGAACGAGACGATCTTCTCCGCGCGGTCCACCACCAGGATGCCGTCCGTGGTGGATTCGACCGTGGCCTTGAAGATGGACAGGGATTTCTCAAGCTTCTCGGCGGAACGCCTCTGCTCGGTGACGTCCTGGGAAGAGCTGAGCAGCGCCACCACGTCGGCCCCGCGGACGATCGGCCCCACGCGCACCTGGAAAAACCGCGTCTCCCCCGTCTTGGTGACGTATTCCGTCGTATAAGAATTGAAGGTCCGGTCCTTCCAGGCCCGCTCGAAGCTTTCCTGCGCCACCTCACGGAAAGCGGCGGGAACGAATTCAAGCGAGTTCCTCCCGAGGACCTCATCGACGGTCAGGTCGGGCACCGTCCGGTTGATGAAAAGGATGGTGCCGTCCCGTTCCAGGAGCATGAGGTGGTCGGGCGAATTCTCGCTGACGGCACGCCACTTGGCTTCCGATTCAAGTTCGTATTTCATTCCCGCTTTGAAGATGGGGTCCATGGGATGATTACCTGAAGGACCGGATGAAATCGGCCACGCCGCGGGCGATGCCCGCGGCCGCGCGGCTCTGGAAACCGGGGTCCAACAGCTGTTCTTCTTCGTCAGGACGGATCAGGTACGCCGCTTCTACGAGGATGGCCGGGATCCGAGGGCCGCGGCAGACAGCCAGGTTCCCGTAGGAAAGGCCGTCGTCCTCCATGCTAGCATATTTGGGAAAAGCCGAATGGACCGCATCCGCCAAGCCCAGGCTCATGGGATGAAAATAAAAAACGCTGTAACCCCTGCGGCTCGACGGGTCCGAACCGTCGGGCACCGCGTTGGTGTGGACGGACACGAACAGGTCCGCCTCCGCCTTGGCGGCCCTGCGCCCGCGGTCGGCGAGAGGGACGGATTCTCCCCTTTCCCGCGTCATGAAGACCCGCGCGCCCTGGTCCTCCAGCTTTTTCTTCAGGGACTCGGATAGGCGGTAATTGACCTCGCCTTCGGCATAGCCCTGCGGGCTGATGGCGCCGTCGCCCAGGATGGGGGAATGGCCCGGGTCCACGGCCACGGTGACGCCGGAAAGGGGCCTGCCGAAGCGCCCGCCCCTCGGCGCGAAGAATATCTCGCAGACGAGCCGCCCTCCGTTCTCGTAACGCAGGTCATAGCCCCATATCTTCTCCTTCACCCGGCAGAGGACTTCGGCGGTCTCCCGGGCCGGCTGGGCCCAGCGGATCTCCTCGGCCCAGCGGACTTTCCCGGAAGTGTCCAGGCGGACGCGGTCCACATTGGAGACCGTGTAGTAAAGGGTGACCTTCAAGGTCTTCAAGTCCTCCGACGGGACGGCCCGGAAAGGGACGCGCTCGTTCAAGTCAAGGAAGACGGCGAGACTCCTCTCCTTGTTCTGGCTCCGGATGTCGCCCAGGAGCGCGGCGGGGAGCGGGGCGCCCTCCGCGAGCTCCTTCAAATATCTCTCTTCGCCCCAAAGATATTCCGTATCGGACATCTTCAAGCGCGCCTCATTCCCGAGTCGTCCCTGGACGCGCAGTCTCACGCCTTCGGGAAGGAACAGATCATAGGCCATGGTGTTGCCGTTGACGGTCGGTCCCGTCTTTAAAATGATCTCCGGCGTGCTGACTTCGACGGCGCTCAGGCGCGCGGCCTCGAGGGCTTTCAATTCGGAGGCCGATACCGGAGGCGGCGCGGGCGAGGGGGTCTCGGCCACCAATAGGGTGCGGACGGTCTCGGTCGAGAGTCCCCCCAGCTCCGCTCGGGCCGTGATGGGGAAGGTCCCCGTCGAAAACGGGATGACCGCCGCGAAAGACCCCGTGCGGTGGACCTCCACCGTGGAGCCGTTGACGGTGACGGAAGCCGTGGAGGGCAGGACATGCCCGAGCACAAAGGAGCGTTTCAGATATCCCATCTTGGCGCCTTCACGGGGGTAGGAGATCCGGATCTCGGGTCCCTCGGCGGCCGAAAGGACGGGCAGGAAGAGGAACGCCGCGAAGAGGATCCTTTTCATGAGGTTGAAAGGATCTTCTTGAACTTGCGCTTGCCCACCTGGAGCACGACCGGGGCTGAAAGCTCGATCTCCCGGTCCTTCGTCACCGCCTGGCCGTCCAGCTTGACGCCGCCCCCGTCGATGAGACGCTTGGACTCTTTCTTGGAAGGGGAAAGGCCCGCCTCAAAGAGGAGCGACGAAAGATATATCTTGTTTTGGGAGGCCTTGTGTTCTTCGATGTGGTCGGGCATGCTCCCTTTGGCAAAGACGTTGTCGAATTGTTCCCGCGCTTTTTGAGCGGCTTCTTCCCCGTGGTAGCGTGCCGTGAGGAGACGTCCCAGGCGCATTTTCGCTTCTTTGGGGTGGAGCTGCTTGACGGCTTTGACGTCTTCGCTTGTGAGGAGCTCGAAATACTGCCACATCAGATCATCCGGCACAGACATGAGCTTGCCGAACATCTCGGACGGCGCATCGTTCAAGGCGATATGGTTGCCGTAGGACTTGGACATTTTTTTGGTCCCGTCCAGGCCGACGAGAAGGGGAAGGGTGATGACGACCTGGGGATCCTGTCCG
Organism: Elusimicrobia bacterium RIFCSPLOWO2_01_FULL_60_11; assembly: GCA_001800085.1. Lineage (GTDB taxonomy): Bacteria > Elusimicrobiota > Elusimicrobia > 2-02-FULL-39-32 > 2-02-FULL-39-32 > 2-01-FULL-60-11. Next base: position 3,376 of record MGUS01000024.1, read on the forward strand.
AAATCCTTTTGAATCTGCCTGCCGATCAGAAGGTTGAAGAGCTGGTCGGTGCCTCCGAGTTCAACGTCGGCCTTGACGGCAACGGAATCGTATCCTTGAAAAAGCGGGTAGAGCATCTCCATGAAGGTGATCGGGCTGCCGGCCTTCAACCTTTGCGAGAAATCCTCTCTCTGCATCAACTGCTGGACGGTAAAACGGGTGAGCAAGGTGGAAAAAACCGAGCCCTCATTTGCGATCTGCGCCACACCGAACGCTTTCTCCAGCCATTCCGAGTTTTTTCTCACCTCCATTTTTCCGATATCCAAGACCTTGGAAACCTGGTCCAGATACGTTTTGGCGTTTTTATCGATATCCACACCGGATACCTGCGGACGCGTCTCATTCCTTCCGGAAGGGTCGCCGACGCGGGCAGTGAAGTCTCCGATGATGAACACCACTTTGTGCCCAGCGTCCTGGAAGCGCTTGAGTTGATTGAGCACTACGGTGTGGCCCAGGTGCAGATCCGGCGCGGTGGGGTCCACTCCGAGTTTGACGCGGAGCGGCTTGCCCTTCTTGAGCTTTTCGGAGAGTTCGCTCTCCGAGATGACCTCGGCCGTGTTCCTTAAAAGGGCTTCAGGAACGGCGGACATCGTCGATCACTCCCCCGCCCAGGACTTCATCCCCGTCGTAGAATACCGCGGACTGCCCCGGCGCCGCGGAGGCCTGGGGAACTTCAAAATCGACCCTGGCTTCGCCGGGCGAAAGGGATGTGATCTGGGCCCGGGCCCCGGGGTGGCGGTAGCGGATCTTGACGGACGCCATGACGGAATCGGGCGCGGAACCTGAACACCAGCTGACGGACTTGAGCCGGCAGGAAGCGGCCAGGGTCTCTTCCGCCGCGCCCACCACGAGCGTGTTGGAACCGGCTTCCTTATGGAGCACATAGGTCCTCTCGCCGGTGGCGATCCCCAAGCCCCCCCTCTGGCCGATGGTATAGAAGGGCAGGCCCGCGTGCTCGCCGATGACTCTCCCGTCCGAAGTTTTGATGAGGCCTTTGCGGGCGAGCGCGGACATCCGTTCCTTGATGAAATCACGGTAGTCGCGGCCCTCCAGAAAACAGACGTCCTGGCTGTCGGGCTTGCGCGCATTGGGCAGGCCGGCGTCCTCGGCGATGAGTCGGGCTTCGTCCTTCGTCAGATCGCCGAGCGGGAACATGAGGCGGGGAAGCTCTTTTTGCCCGAGCATGTAGAGAAAATAGGACTGGTCCTTGGCGGCGTCCTTGGCCTTGAACAGGCGGCCGCTCCAAGCTTTGGCGTAGTGGCCCGTGGCCAGGGCGTCCGCTTCCATGGCGACCGCGTAATTCAACAGGGAATCGAACTTGACGAATGCGTTGCAGCGCACGCAGGGGTTGGGGGTGCGGCCGGCCTCGTATTCCGAGACGAAATCATCCACAACTGACTCGCGGAATTTGTCCTCCATGTTCATGGTGTAGTGGGGGATGCCGAGCTTGCGGCACACTTCTTTGGCGTCGGCGATATCCCGGGGCGAGCAGCAGCTGCCGAACTTGTCGCCGTCGTTCCATTCCGAGGGCGCCCACAGGCGCAGGGTGATGCCGATCACATCATGCCCCTTCGACTGTAGTATCGCGGCCGCCGAGGAAGAGTCCACGCCGCCCGACATCGCGACAACCACCCTCTTTTTGGCGCTCATGGGGTTATTGTACCGCATTTGTCCGCGGCCGAAGCGCCTCTTTCGTGAACCTCGAATTGGGGTTCCAAAGGAGCCAGTCCTGCACGCCCGCGTCATAGCAGGCCTGGATCTGCGCCTTCACCTGTTCCGGCCCGTAATGGACCCCGAAGAGGGAAAAATCCTGCAGATACGGGCGGAGTTTCGTGAAATCCTCCCCCATGCGCTTCTTGGCGTCCGACAGGGTGCGGTAGACGACCGCGTAGGGCTCCTTGTTGGGTTCGGGGATGCCGTATTCCCCCTTGGCGTAATGGGAAGGGTAGGTCATGGGCGAGACGAAATCCACCCACCGGCTCATGGCCTCCAGGTTCTGGCCGATGCCCATGTCGTTGCCCACCGAGGGGATGAGCCCGAAGATGTCGATGGAGAGATAGATCCCCAGGGGCTTGTACCGCTTGTTCGCCGCCTCCAGGAACGCGCCCAGGTTGGCCGCGGCGGAGCTGGAGTTATGTTGGGCGTAGGAATAGCGGCACTGCTTGGTGTCCCCGTCGGAAGGGTAGCGGATGTAGTCGAACTGGATCTCTTCGAAGCCGGCCGCCACACAGGCGTCGGCGACGGAAAAGGTGTAGTCCCAGACCTCCAAGCTGTAAGGGTCCAGCCAGACGTTGCCCGCGCGGTCCGTCCACACGCTCCCGTCCGGACGCTTGACCGCCAGATCCGGGCGCTTCCGGGTGAGGATCGTGTCCTTGAAGACCACGATGCGGGCCACGGGATAGACCCCATGGGCCTTCAGCTCCGCCACGTATTTTTCCAGGTCGGGGATGGCGTTGACGTAAGCGCCGTATTTTTCCGCGAGTTTCACGCCCGGGATGTAGACCTCGCCCTCGTATTCTTTGACCGCGATGACTGCCGTGTTGATCTCGGTGGCGTTGAAAAGGTCCCAGACGCGCTCGCGGAGCTTTCCGGAACCCGCCACCCAGGCGGAAAGGTGCACGCCCCGCACATGTTCGGGCTTGTGCACCCGGACCGGCTGGATGAGCTCCGGCTCGTCCTGCTGCTCCGTACCGCGCACATAGAGGGAGCGTCCGGCCAGCACCAGGCCGGCCAAAAAGAAGACCAGGACGACTTTGAAGGAAAGCGGCTTTTCTTTTAAGAACATGGCCAGTTCTTCCATCACTCGCCGATGGAGCGCAGGATCTTCCCCACCTTTTCCATCTCCGAGCCGTAAAGGCCCCAGTCGCCCGCGCGCATCGCCTTCTGCGCCCGTTCGAAATGCTCCTGCGCCTGGCGGGCGTTGCGCTTGAATCCCTGGCCGGACACATCCGTCGGAGAATATCTTTCCTTTTCGCTCCGCTCCACCCGCCCGCCGAAGATCCTCGACAGGCAAAGCTCCAGGTTCTCCTCCATGGCGATCGTGTTGCCGTAGGCCACGATCACGCGCTTGAGCTCGGGCAGGCCCCCGCCCGAGGCCTCGAGATATAGGGGCTGGACATAAAGAAGGGACTGGTCCACCGGGATCACGAGCAGGCTACCGCGGAGGACGCGGCTGCCGCCCTGGTCCCAGAGCGTGAGCTGCTTGGAGATCTCCGCGTCCTGGTCGATGCGGGACTCGATCTGCTGGGGCCCGTAGACCAGTTTCTGCTTGGGGAAGTTGTAGACCATGAGCTTGCCGTAGTTGGGGGCGTCGCAGCGCGCGGCCAGCCAGGCGATCATGTTCTCCTTCTTGGAAGGCGTGAAGGGCACCATGAGGATGAACTCCTCCTTGTCCTTCAAGCCCGCCAGTTTCATGACGGTGTAGTAGGGCTCCATCATCACGTTGGCCCCGCCCGCCGTGCGCTGGGGGATCTTCCAGAGGTCTTCCTTGTTGTAGAAGACCTGCGGGTCCGTCATGTGGTAGGTGGCGTAGACGCGGGCCTGGATGTTCATGAGCGTCTGGGGATAGCGGATGTGCGCGTGCAGGTCTTCGGGCATCGCATCGATGGGCTCGAACACCCCGGGGAATATCCTGGAATAGGTCCGCACCAGCGGGTCGGAGTCGTCGGCGATGTAGAAATGGAGCGACCCGTCATAGGCGTCCACCGTGGCCTTGACGGAATTGCGCACATAGTTCAGGTCCCCGAACTTCTCCGAATAGGGATAATGGTCCGTGGTGGAGTAGCCGTCGATGATCCAGACGATGCGACCCGCGTCCGTGATGACCGCGTAAGGGTCGGACTCGAAGCGGATGAAGGGGGCCGCCTTCTCCGCCCGCTCTCGCACCTGCCGATAATAGAGGAACCGGCTCTCGGGAGTGATGTCCCCGGAGAAGAGGATCTTCAACTCCCCGAAGCGGACGGCGAAAAGCAGGCGCTTCCAATAGCTGTCGACCGGCACGCCGCCCGCTCCGCCGTAGGTGGAATAGACGTTCTCATCCCCCGAAGGGTAATCGAACTCCTTGGAGCGGGTCTTGACGATGGCGTAGCCGGCGCGGGATTCCCCGTAGTAGATCTCCGGCCGGGTCACGCTCATGTCCGTCACGGACTTGGGCGGGATGTCCTTGATGAAGAACTCGGGCAGGCCCTCGGGGGAGATGCGGTTGACGGGCCCCATGACGATGCCGTAGCCGTGGGTGTAGGTGAGGTGTTCGTTGATCCAGATGCGGGACGGTAAACTCTCCGGCACCAGTTCCCGCGCGGACAGCATCACCTGCCTCAACTCGCCGTCGACGCGGTAGCGGTCGTTGTCCGCGTCCAGGAAATCATAGTAGGTGCGGATCTCCTGGAGCTGGCCGTAGGAGGTGAGCAGGGGGCGGTGCTCCCAGAGGCGGATGTTCTTGACGGTCAGGTCGTTGGCCTTCAAGCGCTCCGAAGTGAGGTTCTCCTGCGGGTCGAATTCCAGCTCCTGGATGTCCGTGAGCCCGTAGGCGTGGCGCGTGGCTTTGATGGCCATCTCGATGTAGGGGGTCTCCATGACGATCTCGTTGGGCGCCACCTTGAACTTCTGCACGGTCTCCGCGTAGACGCGGGCGAAGAGGGCGCCCAGGACCATCAGGATGACCGCGCCGAACATGAGACGCGTGTCCATGTAAAAGGGAGACGCCCAGAACAGCAGGGCCGCGATCACGCCCACGAAGCGCAGGATCTTCAAGCCCGGCAGGTAGGCGTTCATGTCGGCGTAGCCCGCGCCGGGAGCCAGGGTCCTCTGGGCCTGGAGGAGGTCGAATATGCGGACCTGGAAGTGGAACGCCAGGAGTAGGCAGAGGACCCCGCCCAGGATGGCCCAGTGGGTCTTCACCCCGTCGGCCATCTGCACCCCCCGCGCGGTCAGGTAGACGCGCGCGTTGGCCAGGTAGATGACGAGCGTGACCCCGAAGGAAACGACGACGCTGACCAGGAAGAACTTGAAGACGAACTTGTAGAAAGGCAGGTGGAAGACATAAAAGCCGATGTCCCTGCCGAAAACGGGGTCCGAGACCCCGAAGGGAAGCGCGTACATGAATTTGAGGGCGGATTCCCACTGTCCCGCGGCCCAACCCGCCGAGAGCAGGGCGAAGATGGCGGCGAAGGCCCAAAAGACCGCCTGCAGGATGGGCTTTAGATCCGAGAGCTGCGGCAGGGGCAGGGGCGAGATGACGCTCTCCTGCTCGATGACGATGAAGGGCCGGCGGCTCACTTTCTGGGCGACGCTCCAGTTCAGGATGAGGATGGCCGCCGAGAGCAGGGCTCCGGCCCCCCAGAGGGCGCCCTGGGCCAGGAGCGAGCGCTCGAAAACGGACATGAACCCGACTTCCCGGAACCAATAGAAGTCCGCCGCCATCCTCACGGCCTGCCCGCCGAAGGAGATCACGATGAAGATCGCTGCGTAGAGCGCCAGGTTCCACTTCTTGAGGCGGTTCATGGGCGGGATCCTACCTTCATCTTGCCATGGCCGAAAAGGAGGGAAGCGGCGATGGCCGCTCCCAGCACCCCGACCACGACGAACAGGGAGACATGCGTGGGGATGTGGTAGAAATCCATGAGGAGCATCTTGACCCCGACATAGAGGAGGATGATGGAGATGCCATGCTTCAAGAAAACGAACATGGGGATGATGCCGGAAAGGAGGAAATAGAGGGCGCGAAGGCCCAGGATGGCGAAGACGTTCGAGGTGTAGACGATGAAGGTGTTCGTCGTGATGGCGAATATGGCGGGGATGGAATCCACCGCGAAGACCAGGTCCGAGCTCTCGATGATGAGCAGGGTGATGAAGAGCGGCGTGGCGTGCAGGATGCCGTTCTCGCGGACGAAGAAATGGTCGTCGTCCATCCTGCGCACGGAGACGGGCATGAATTTCCTAAAGAGCTTGATGGCGGGGTTCCGCTCCGGAGCCAGCTCCTTTTCGCCTTCCATCATGATGCGCACGGCCGTGACGATGATGAGGACCCCGAAGACGTAGAAGACCCAATGGAAGGCGTTCAAGAGCGCGGAGCCGGAGAGGATCACGGCGAAGCGCATGACGAGCGCGCCCAGGATGCCCCAATGCAGGACGCGGGGCTGGAACTTGGCGGGGACCTCGAAATATTTGAAGACGAGGAGGAACACGAAGAGGTTGTCCACGCTGAGCGAGGTCTCCACGATGTATCCCGTGAGGAACTGCATCGCCTTCTCGCGCCCCATGTACTTGTAGACCCCGAAATTGAACGCCAGGGCCAGCGACGCGCAGAAAAGATACCAGAGCGACGCCTTCCTGAGCCCCATGGCGTGCGAGTCCTTCTGCAGGTACTTGAGATCGATGAACATGATCACAAGGATGACAGCGTTGAAGGCGACCCAGAATTCGGCGGTGACGAGGTCCATGGCTATTTCTTGTGGGGTCTGACGAAGCGCTCGGCGGGGGTCACTTTCGTCTCACGGCCCGCCTGCTTGTCGGCCCACAGGGGCGAGAGGGCCC
>MGUS01000024.1:9959-10469 GCA_001800085.1 Elusimicrobia bacterium RIFCSPLOWO2_01_FULL_60_11
TGGCTGGCCTTGGTGGTGCCCGACGCGCAGGCCGAACCCGTGGAGACCGCGATGCCTTCGACGTCGAGCAGGACGACGCAGCCCTCGCCTTCCACAAATTCGAAGCTGAAATTGACGGTGTTGGGGACCCGGTCGGACGGATCGCCGTTCAAGTGGACATGAGGGATGGATTCGATGATGCCTTTCTCCAGCTTGTCCCTCAATGCGGAAATTTTCCTGGTGTCGGCGGCCATGTCATGGGCGGCGGCGTCGCAGGCCACGCCCAAGCCCACGATGCCGGGCACATTCTCCGTGCCCGCGCGGCGGTTCTTCTCGTGGTGACCGTGGAAAAGGGGGTGGAGGCGAGTGCCCTTGCGGATGTAGAGCGCGCCCACGCCCTTGGGCCCGTAAAATTTGTGCGCCGAGAGCGAAAGCAGGTCCACATGGAGGTCGTCCACTTTCACCGGGATCTTGCCCACGGTCTGGACCGCGTCGGTGTGGAAAGGGATGCCGTGTTCGCGCGCGATCCTG
>MGUS01000025.1:0-9912 GCA_001800085.1 Elusimicrobia bacterium RIFCSPLOWO2_01_FULL_60_11
TGTTGTTCAGATACTCCGAATAGCCGGCGCGGGGGTTGCGGAGCGATTCCGGCGTGCGCTTCAGGGGCTCCACTTCGACGCCCATGATCGATTTCACCGGTTCGTCCACTTCCATTTCGATCTCCAGAAGGGGCTTTTCACTCTTCACTCCGGATTTGTCGCCGCCCTTGATGATGACTTCCGGCAGCTGCCCCTGCTGCCCGCCGGAATCCGCCGCCCGGGCGTTGAATCCCATCACGCCAGAAGCCGCCCACAACCCGCACAGAACGATTATAAATTTCATCTTGGCTTCTCCTTAGTCCAGCGTAAACCTAAATGTGATGACGCCCCACTGGTCCTGGTCCCCTGCCAGGGGTGAGAATTTCCATTGCTTCAAAATATCAAGGCAGACCTGGTCCAGTTCGGAATATCCTGAGGTCCGCTCGATCACCGGCTTGCCGGAGACCTCCCCTGCAGGCGAGACGGTGAAGCGGATGGCCACGTCCGCTTCGATGTTCTGGGCGCGCGCCCAGGCGGGATATTGCGGCACATAGGATTTGACCACTTTTCTGGAGGAAAGCGGGCCCGTGATGCGCACCTTCTCTTTGGAGATGTTCAAGCCGGAATCCGACGCTTTCGCTTTGGGCACCTGAGCTTCGATGGACGGCTTGGCGGCGGCGCGCGCGACATCCCTCGGCCCGTCCAGGGAGACGGATCCTCCCCGCGGCTGGTACCCAAGCACGGGTGCGGGTTTGGAATAAGAAGACGGGGCTGAGCGGTCCACCAACCGTTCCGAAGGCTGGGCGGACCTGGGTGCCAAGCTTTGGGCCGGGATGGCCGAAATATCCGCGACTCTTCCTTTAGAATCGCCGCGGTCCAGTGAGATTGAAGGCGTCTGGGGAATGGCCACCGCGCGCCGGCCCACTTCCTCCAGCTTGATCGAAGGGTCTTTGACCCGGGGGATATCGGCCCTCTGGGACTGGGGGACGCGGGCGATCTCGGCTATCTTAGGGGCGGCGGCGGACGCATCCAGTTTGATCGCGGGCATGGCCTGCAGGAGCGGGGTCTTTTTTTCTATGAGCCTTTCGGGTTCCGCCATCCTGGCCTCGTCGCGCTTGACGGCGGGAGTCACGTCCCGGATCTCGGGCGCCGCGGGCCTGTTGAAAATAGGGATGGCCATCTTCAAGAATTCAAAAGCGCTCTTGGGAGGCGTGACGACGGGCGCCGCGGCCGGGTGTTCGCTCTCCGGCTCCATCAGGTCCACGCTCTGGAGCTCCACGATATGCTCGATCTTCTGGTCCGCCTTCATCTTCCACAGTGTCCCTAATATCAGCGAATGGAACAGGAGGGCGACCAGGAACATGGCCTGGAACCGACCCCGTTCGGGGACAAAGAACCCGCGCGGGCTGCCCCACGCGATCTGCCAGGATTGATAAGCGGGCGCGGCCGTCATGTTTTAGGGGGCAGTCCCGGGTTCTTGGGCTCGGTGGCGATGGCCATGGATCTGGCGCCGTATTCCTTGGCCAGGCGCATGGCCATCAGGAGGTCCCCGTGAAGGGACTCTTTGTCCGCCCGCAGGATCACGTGCTTCTCCCCGGAACCCGCCAATTTCATCTTGAGCGCCGGCCCCAGCTCTTCCGCGCTCACCACCCTCTCGTTGACCGCGATCTTTCCGTCGGAGGTGAGCGTGACGGTGATGTTCTCCTTCTCCTCGCCTTCCTTGGTGCTGGCTTTGGGCAGGTTGACGTCGAGCGAGGGCTGCTCAAAGAGGGGAGCGGTCACCATGAAGATGATGACGAGCACCAGGCACACGTCCACCAAGGGGGTGACGTTGATGCCGGTGACCAGGTCGTCCGAGCCTCCGCTCTGCATTCCCATAAGGTCTTATCTTACCGAGGCCGCTGTTTTTTCCAGGAGAGAGACGGCCATGAGCTGGCCGAGTTTTTCCGGGGTCGCATGGGAGAGCGCGATGTCGACCCGGCAGTTCGCCTCGCCTGCTTTGCGGATCTGCCGCAACACCAGCGATGATTGGCCGCTCCGGCTTGTCTCCTGCGTCCGCAGGGTCCGGATCCCCCGGATATTCTCATAAGATTCGTTCAAGATCTTCGTTCCGCCGTCGGCGACTTTCTTCAGCACGGATTCATAAGTGGCCTCGGCGGCTCCGGGCGCGGGACACTCCATCGTCACGCTCATGCGGAACCCTTCCCATCGGCGGTCGTCTTCGGATCCTGAAAAGGCGTAGCCGTTGGGAAGCTTCGCTTTGTTCCAGGCGGAAAGGAACTTGAACTCCAGCCCGGCTTTGCCGTCCTTCCCGGGGATCTCGAACGGTCCAAAAAGGGACTCGGGAAAGGAAGGCCTGTACCTTTTGAAAAAGACCGAGGGCGGCTGGCCGTTGACGGCGGATATCTCCGAGAGCGGCAGGGAGATGTCCCCGCCCTCTGTCATCCGGATGCTCAAGAATGCCGCGTCTTTCTCCAAAAAATCCCCTTTAAGCACGCTTCCGTCACTGGTGCGCACCATCATCGTATCGGCCATGCCGATGGCCGGCCAGAGAACAGCCAGGAACAGCGCCGCCTTAATTCTTCTTATCATCTTTTGTCTCGGTCTTGTTCAGGATGGCTATTTTCTTTGCACCGGACTGCTTGGCCAGGTCGAGGATGTCCACCACCTGCCCCACGCGGTTGCCCGTTTCCGCCTGCAGGGTCACGAGGCCGTCCTTGCTCTTGGGGATGGCCTCTTTCAAAGCCTGGCCCAGGTTTTCCAAGAGCGTGGGCGCGCCGTTGACCGCGATGCGTCCATCTTCACTCAATGAGATCTGAACGTTCTGGTCCAAGGAGGCCTTGCCCGTGGCCGCTCCGGCCTTGGATTCCGACACCACGATGCCCGCCTGGAGCATGAAAGGGGAGACCGCCATGAAGATGATGACGAGCACCAGGCACACATCCACCAGAGGGGTGACGTTGATGTCCGTTATGGATTCTTGCTCGGAGAGGGATTCGGTCGAATGGGCCCGCGCGGAGGAGCGGGATTGGAGGGTGAGTTTGGAGCCGTAGGATTCGTCCCGGTCCTGCCTTCTCCGGTCCGGGCCTTCGTAACTCCAGGTCTTGACGATGTCCTCCGCCAATCTAGCGTCCTCCGTGAAGGACGACCAGAAGCCGGATGGAAGCCACCTCCATGTTCGTGGCCATTTCCTTGACCTTTTTCATATAGATGTTATAGACCACGACGGAGGGGATGGCCACGAGAAGCCCCGCCGCGGTGGCCACAAGCGCTTCCGAGATCCCGGCGGCCACGACGGCCGGGCCTCCGGACCCTGAGACCGCCAGGTCATGGAAGGCCTTGATGATGCCCACGACCGTTCCGAACAGGCCGATGAAGGGCGCGGTGTTGCCCAAGGTGCCCAGGATCCCGAGGTAGCGTTCCAGCACCAGGCGCTGTTCCATGCGGGCCGCGGTGAGCAGTTCGTCCAGTTCCACCTTGCTGCGGTTGCGGTTGGTGATGGCGGTACGCACGATGTCGGGGATGGGGCCCGTCAGGCCGTGGGTGATCTGCATGGCCTCATCCGCTTTCCCCTGGGACACCAGGGTGGCGATCTTGCCCAGGATTTCCAGGAAGCGCTTGGGATGGAAACGGATCTTGCGGAAATACCACCAGCGCTCCAGCGTCACCGTGAATGCGATGATGGAGCAGCCCAGCAGGATCCAGAGCGTGAAACTCGCAAAAAATACCCTGATATAATCAATCTCGCCCACTTAAAATTCCCTCCTTGCCTTCAGACCTCAAGGGCGCCCCGTTGTTTTGGGCGCCGTCTTGCCCAGATAATTTTCGCGCAGATATTTGGCCCTCTGGCGGAAAGAGGCGGCCACCTGCGGATTGGAAGAGAACCTTCCGCCTTCCTCATACACCACGGCCGCTTCCGCCCAGGCCTCCTTCTTCTCGTAGATGTCTCCCATCTGGCGGAGCGCCTCCAGCTTCCAGGGCGACCCCGACGGGGCCGCGGCGGAGAGCTGCTTCAGGGTCTTCAGGGCCTCGTCCGGGTCGCTGCTGGCATTGTAGCATTCGGCTATGACGGCCAGAGCTTCCAGGCGCCGCTCGTCTCCGGGAGGGAGCTTGGGTTCCAAGTCTTTCAAGACCAGGATGGATTCCCCGTAGGCTTTCAAATCCCTTTTGATCTTGCCGACTTCGAAAAGAGCGTCCTTGGCGTAAGGGTCGTTGGGGAAAGTGAGGGCCAGTTTCGAATAGGTGTCCGCCGCGTCGGCCAGATGGAGCATCTTCTTCTGGGCCAGGGCCATGTTGTTCAAGGCCGCGCTGGCGAATTCGCTCGACGGGAACTGCCCGACCAGGGCGCGGTAGGATTCGATGGCGGCCTCATAATTCTGGGTGTTGAACTGGGACGTGCCCATGTGGAACATGGCGGCCGGGGCGAATTCGGAGGCCGGGAAGTTCCTGATGAAACGCTCGAAAGAGGCGGCCGCGTCCTGGAACTTCTTCAAGTTGTAATAACTCTCCCCCGCGTAGAACTGGGCGTCGCCGATGTGGGAGCTGTTGGGAAAGTCCGTGGAAAGCTGTTCGAACTCCCTCACGGCATGGGCATAGTCCTTGGCGTTGAAGTAGCGGCGGGCGACCCGGTACTGACATTCGGCGCCGACGACGGACCGGGGATAGGAGATGATCATGTCCTTCATGAGCTTGATCCCGAACTCCCGGGCGACCGTTCCCCCTCGGGCCTCCATGCGGTCCAGAGAGGCCTCCAGAAGATCCAGCGTGGCCGGCGCCTTGGAGTCATCAGGGTACTTTCTCAGATAGGCGTCCAGTTCGGACAGCGCGCTTTTATCGTCCCCGGCGTTGAAATAGGACTGGCCGATGCGAAGATAGGCCTCCGGGATGGATTTGTTCTGGGGATAGCGGACGATGATCTTCCGGTAGGTCTCCACGGCCTTGTCGTATTTCTGGGCCCGGAAATAAGTGTCGGCGATCTGGAAAGCGGATTCCTCGGTGCGCGCGTCCTGGGGGTATCGGGCGGCCAGCCCTTCCCAGGTCTCGATGGCCTGGGTGTAATATTCCTGCCGGTAATAGCAGAGCCCGATGCGGTAGACCGTTTCAGGCACGGACGCGGCATCGGGGGATTGGCGCATGAACTTCTGATACGCCTCCAGAGCTTCCGGATATTTCTTCTGGTTGAACAGCGCGTTGGCCAGCTCGAAATCGCTGGAGGTCATCGCGGGGGCGTTCACGCCTTCGGGCAGGCGGACTTCGGATATCTTCTGCCTCTGCTTCTGGGCTTCGTCGTAATTCCCGAGCTGGAAATTGCACCAGGAAAGCCCGTCCCGCGCCTGGATGGCCACCGTCTGGTTGGGGTAGAGGGCCACGATGCTTTCAAACGCGGCGATGGCTTCCCGGTAGAGTTTCTGCCGGTAATAGGCGTCTCCCAGGAAGAGCTGGCTGTAGGCCCGCCACTTCGATTCCGACGGCGGGAGGGATTTCAAGATGTAAGTGTAACCGGAAGTGAGCTGGCCGAAACTTCCCTGGTTATAGCGGACGCGGTTCAAGAGCGCCATGGCGGCCTCTCCCAGCTCGGTCTTGGGGGATTTGTCGAAGGCCTGCTGGTAATCGTTGGCGGCCTGTTCGTATTTGGACATGGTGTTGTAGCAGTTGCCCATCAGAAAATAGGCGTGGGGCACCCAGGCGTGGAACGGGTGCCAGTCGATGAACTTCTGGAAGAGGTCCGCCGCGCTCGAATCGTTCTTCTGGAGGTAGGTGACCCAGGCCAGCTTGAACTTGGCGTTCGCCGTGATGGGGGCGTTGGGAAGCAGGGACATGACCTGCCCGTAAGCGAAGCTGGCTTCTTTGAGCTGGTCCGAAAGACGGTAGGATTCGGCCACCATGTAGCGGGCGAGCGAGGCGTACTCCCCGGTGGGGTAGGCGTTCAGAAAAAGGTTGAAACTCTCCCGGGACGCCGGGTAATCGCCTTTCAGGAAATGCGCGGCGGCGATGCGGTAGAGCGCCGCTTCCTTAAGAGGGCTCTGGGGATAGGCCTTGAAGAACTTCCGGAACTCTTGGATGGCGCCGTTATGGTTCTCGGACTGGAGGAACGCGTCCCCGATAAGGAACGCGGCCTGTTCGGCGAAGCGGCTGTCCTTGAAATCGTCCAGGATGCGCTTGTATTTCGCCGTGGACGAGACGAACTTGTCGAGCTTGACGAGGGATTGCGCGTTGTAGAACAGGGCCTCATCCGAGTTGATGGGTTCCAGGTACTTGACCGCCTCCTCATACTTGCCTTCCTGGAAGCGGATGATGCCCAGGATGAAGCGGACCTGGGGATTTTCCTCGTAGGAAGGGTAGGTGGTGATGAGCTTTTTGATCTCCAGTTCGGCGCTGCCGAAATCCCCGCCGGGGATGTAGCACTGGGCCGCGCCCAGGATGCTTTCCCCGGTCAGGTAACTTTGCGGGTAATCCTTCAGGACGATCTTGAAATACTGAAGGGCGGAAGGGTAGTCGCCGACGTTGTAAAAGCATTCGGCCATGCGGTAGAGCGCGGTGTCGCTCAATCCGGACTTTTTATAATCGTCCACCACTTTTTTGAACTGTTCGATGGCCTCCGAGAAAGTGGCGACGTCGATGGAGGCCATCTCCTTGGGCGCGCCGGCTTCGCCGGAAATGGTGCTGCCCAGGTTCTTCAAGCCATCCAGGCCCATTTTGAAACCCTTGCCCATGAGTTTCAGCCCGCCCTTGTGGGTCCTCCTCCAACCGGCTTCGTCGGGGGCGTTCCCGGACAGATATTCCTTCACGGCCTGCTGGAATATGGATTCGGCCAGCATGAACTGGGCGTCGCCCGCCATGGGGCTTTCGGGATAGTTGAACAGGAATGTCTGGAAGGCCTTCCAGGCGGCGAGCCTTTTGTCTTTCTCCGCGAAGAGCTTGGACCCCAGCTTGAACTGCTCGGTCTCCGGCAGCACCAGGTTGCGGGAAGTGAGCTCCAGTTCCTGGTAGGATTCGGTCCGGGCGGATGGAGCGGCCAGATTTACGACGAGAAAAAGGATGGGAAAACGGAATTTCATCGCAAACGAATTCTAACAGAAGTTGTCATTTTTGTCAATTTGACAAAAATTTTCATTTATTTACGCGACACTTTGACGGCTTTCCCGGTCGAGCGCGCGATGAGAGGGCCTTGCGGCGACTCTTTGCGGAGAGCCGCGCGCATCGTGACGAGCTTGCGGTTCTCGGAAACGATCTCTCCCGCGATGTAGATCTTGTCCTCGAGGCGGGCGGGCCGCAGGAACCTCACGCTCATTTCAGCGGTCATGGCTCCCCCGCAGCTGATCCAGGCCAGGCGCGTCATGGCTTCGTCCAGGAGCGTGGCCAGGATGCCTCCGTGCACGATGCCTTTCCAGCCCTGGAATTTTCGCTTGGGGGTGAAGACCGCGCGGCAGGTCCTGCCTTCCACGGTCCAGGCCAGGTCCAAGCCGTCCGGGTTGTCGGCTCCGCAGGCGAAGCAGAAATGGTCGTCGATCGGCTCAAATCGGGCCACGAAGGCGCAGCTCCTTGGCGATCAGTTCGCGGAGACTCTTCTGGAGCAGGCGCGTCACGGGCCCCGGGGTCCGCGGGCTTGCGCGGCCGGGGACGATCCGGGCCACCGGCATCACTTCCATGGTCGTGCTCGTGAGGAACACCTCATCCGCGGCCAGGAGTTCCTTGAGAGGGATGCGGGATTCGACGACCCGGACGCGGTCCTTCCGGGCCAGTTCGAGGACCGAGCGGCGCGTGACGCCCTCCAGGATGCCGCAGTCCAGCGAAGGGGTCTTGACGACCCCGCGCTTGACCATGAAGATGTTGCTGATGGTCCCTTCGGCCACGAACCCTTCCAGGTTCAGAAAGACCCCCTCGAACGCGCCCGTCTTGAGCGCCTCGATCTTGGCCAGGATGCCGTTCAAGGCATTGGTGTGCTTGATGGCCGGGCTCAAGCTGCGCATCGGGTTGCGGCGTATGTTGACGACGGCGATCTTCACGCCCGATCTCCAAAGCCGGGGCAAGTCCTTGCGGATCGGGGAGGCGATGACGGTGAGAGTGGGACGCTTGGCGCTGCGGGGATCGTAGCCGACCTCGCCTTGTCCCCGGGAAAGGGTCACGCGCACCAGGGCCTCGGAAAGGCCGTTGGCCCTTGCCGTGGCCAGGCAGGCTGCCGTCAAATGGGAATGGGACCAGGGGATCCTCATGTGGATGGATCCGAGCGAGCCGTCCAGGCGCTTCCAGTGATGTTCCGCGCGGAATATCCTGCCTTCATAGACGCGCACCGCCTCGTAGACCCCGTCGCCATAGAGGAATCCGCGGTCCAGAACGGAGACCTTGGCCAGGCGTTCGGGAACGATCTTGTTTTGGAGCCAGATCCTCATGTTTTTCCGCGGCGCTCCTTTCTTTCCTGCGCGATCGACAGTCTTAAATATAAAGGATGGATCTTCTTCCACGAGTCGTTGGAGATAGCCCGCCGATCGATCCGCTCCGTTGCCAGACCTGCCAGGGTGCTCGCTCTGGGGGCCATGGAGCCGCCTTCGATCAATGATAACTTTCCTTTGGGCGCTCTTTCAAGCTGCCGCAGCAGTTCGGGCCGGGACAGGACGCGGTAAGGAGCCAAGGGTGCCGTTGATCCTGGACGGAAAAACCCCGCGTAGACGTCCTCGCCGATGGAAGGGATGGCGATGCATATCCTGTCGATCCCCTTCCCCGCCTGGACTCCCGCCTGGGCGGCCAGGACTTCGAAGACGGGGATGCCGATGAGGGGGATCTTCAGGAACTGGGCCAGGGTGCGGGCGAACGTGATGCCCACGCGCAGTCCCGTGAAACTGCCCGGGCCGGTGCAGACGGCGAGGTGGGTGAGGGCGGTTCTTTTGACGCCGCGGGACTTGAGCAGGGATTCACAGGCCTGTGCGAGCATTTCCGAGTGGCGGCGGCCGGCGTTCACTTGTTTCTGTCCCAGCAGGTTCCCGCCCTTCCGCAGGGCGACGCTCAATGAGGCGCCGGAGGTCTCGATGGCCAGGATCACTTGGGGAGCTTTTTTTTCCATTCAGGGGGCCCCGAAAAATCGATCCGCCGCCTCATGGGCGAGAGGGTCTCGAACTTGACGCGCAGGGAGGTCTTGGGCAGGAACTTTTGGGCGCGGTCCGCCCACTCCACCGCGGTCACCCATCGTCCCGTTCCCCAATACTCCTCCAGCCCCAGGTGGAGAGTTTCGGCGGATTTCAGCCGGTAGAGGTCCGCATGGCAGAGGGGGAGACGTCCGCGGTACTCATGGATGAGCGAGAATGTGGGGCTCCGCACTTCGCCCGGGCGCGCGATCTTAAGACCAAGCGCCAAGCCCTGGACAAAGAGGGTCTTGCCGCTCCCCAAGTCCCCCTCCAAAGCCAGAACATCCCCCGCCCTGCAGGATCTTCCCAGGGCTCTCCCGATGCGGAGAGTTTCCGATGGGCCCTTGGAGACCACGGAGCGCTTAAAAATGCTTGAACCTTGCATCTTTCAAATCGTACCGAAGCCCGTTCTTTAAGATAGAGACACCCTTTGAGCGCACGGCCCGCCCCAGAACGAACGAGCCGGGTATTTTTTTCAGGACGCTTCCCACCCGGGCGGGCTTGACCGTGAAGAGAAGCTCATAGTCCTCGCCGCCGTAAAGGACATAGGAATACGGAGAAGAACGCCGGCCCTTGCAGAACCTTGAGAGGGCGGGATGGATGGGAGCCCGGGACAGGTCGCACTCGAGGCCCACCCCGCTTTCCCGGGCCAAGATCTCCAGGGAAGTCCTGAGATCGTCCGAGGTATCGAGCATGGATGTGGATATTTTATCCACATTTCCGAGGAAAGAACCCTCCTTAAGGCGCGGAGAAGGGTAAAGGTGGCGCCGGAGCAATAGACGCTCGCCGGATGTCAGGGAACGGCTGCCCATTT
>MGUS01000025.1:9940-15742 GCA_001800085.1 Elusimicrobia bacterium RIFCSPLOWO2_01_FULL_60_11
TAAGGATTTCGAGCCCCGCCATGGAAAGTCCCAGAGGTCCCGAGCACATCAAAATGTCGCCAAAATCGGCCCCGGATCTTAAGACCGGATTGTTGGTAAGTATTTCACCGACGATAGTTATAGAAACAATTGTTTTATCAGAGCGAATTGTATCGCCACCTAGTACAGAAAAGCCAAAATTCATTGATAATTTTGAGATTCCCTCAGAAAGATTTTCCACAGTATCCACAGAGATATCCCCATGCGTCCCGAGAGTGAAAAGAGCCAGCAGGGGCCTTGCGCGGCCCATGGCGGCAAGGTCGGACAGGTTGACGGCCATGGCCTTGCGCCCTATGGCCCTCCAGGCCTCATTTTCGGTCATGAACCGCCTCATCCAGTCCGGGCGGAAGTGGACGCCCTCCACCAGCGTGTCCGTCGTGAAGGCCAGGCTGGCAGGTGTGGAAAAATTAACCACACAGGCGTCGTCGCCGGGGCCCGTGAGGATCCTGTGGGGGGAAGGGATCCGGGGCGGTCCCAGGATCTTTTCTATTCTTTGGATGAGCCCGCGCTCTCCGATCGTTGAGAGCGTGACCATGGGTCAGGCGCGGGCGGTGAATTCCCCGGCCACGGCGGCCAGGAGGCGGGCCCCCACGGGCAGGGCGGATTCATCCAGATCGAACCGGGGATGATGCCAGGGGATGCCGGTCTTCATCCTGGGATCGGCCGTGCCGACATAGATGAAACAGCCGGGGGAATGTTTCAGATACTCCGAGAAATCTTCCCCGCCCATGGAAGGGAGTCCCGGCTCAAGGACTTTTGCTTTTCCCAAAAGGGCGACAGCGATCCGATAGGCCAGGCCCGCCATGGCCGGGTCGTTGGAAAGGACCGAGCCGGCGGATTCGTATTCGAAGCGGAACTTGCCCCCGTGAGCCCGTGTGATGCCTTCGGTGATGCGGCGGATGAGCTTGGGGATGAGAGCGCGGGTCTTTTCGGATAGCGTGCGCACCGTGCCGGTCAGGAGCGCGCTGCCGGCGAGTATGTTGTAGCGGGTGCCGGCGTTCAAGGTCCCCACGGTCAGGACCGCGGGCTCCAGAGGGTCTACTTTCCGTGAAACGATCGTCTGGAGAGAGACCGCCAGCTCGGAGGCCATGAGGAGAGCGTCTTTGCCTTCGTGGGGGTAGGCCGCGTGGCCGCCTTGCCCGAAGATCTCTATCTCAAAACGGTCCACCGCGGCCATGAGGGGGCCCGCTTTGATGGCCACCGTGCCCGAAGGAAAGCGGGGGTTGACATGAAGGCCGAATGTGGCCTGCACGCGGGGGTTCTTCATGGCGCCCTTTTTGATGAGCTCGCGGGCTCCGCCAGCCCCTTCCTCATTGGGTTGGAACAGGAATTTGACGGTCCCGCGGGGAGGCCGGTTCTTTAGCAGGCGGGCCGCGCCCAGGAGCATGGCCACATGCGCGTCATGGCCGCAGGCGTGCATCACGCCGGAATTCTTGGAAGCGTAGGGTTTGCCGGTCACTTCGGTCAAGGGAAGAGCGTCCATGTCGGCGCGCAGGGCCACGCAGGGGCCTTCGCCGCCCTTCAAGGTCGCCACGATGCCCGTGGGAGTCACGCGCTTGTGCGGGATCTTGAGCCCCTTCAAGACCCGTTCGATGACTTTGGCGGTCTTGAATTCGCGGTTCCCGAGTTCCGGGTGAGCATGGATCTCCCGGCGGATGGAAATAAGTTCTTTTAACAGGTCGGAATCTTTCATCTTAAAATTTTCTTGAATGCGGAGGGGATTTTCTCCGCCAAGTCCCCGGCGCTCATGGCGATTTCCGTCTTTTCCCTGGCGGCCAGGTCTCCGGCCAGACCGTGAACATAAACCCCCGCGCACGCGGCCTTGAAAGCCGCTTCGGGAGGCCGGACATTCGGGAGAAGCGCGCCGATCATGCCGGAGAGGACGTCTCCGCTGCCTCCTCTGGCCATCCCAGGGTTCCCCGTGGGGTTGACGAAAGTCGCCCGTCCCGAGGCCACGACGGTCCGATGTCCTTTCAGGACGCAGATCACCCGGTTGAGTTTAGCAAATTTTTCCGCCTGCCCCTTTCTGCCGGCGGGGCTTGCGGATGTTTTTGTCCCGGTGAACAGTGAAAGTTCCCCGGCATGGGGCGTTACGATGACGGGAATTTTCATCTTTTTCAAGATTTCAGTCCCCGAGAGCGCGATGAAGCCGTCGGCGTCCAGGACGATGCCTTTCAAAGTTGGGAACGACCCCAAGCGCGGAAGGAGTTTCCTGACAAAAGTCCGGGCCTGCGTTTTCCGGGAAAGTCCGGGGCCGATGACGAGGGAAGTGATCCTCCTTTTCTTCATGAAACCAAGGACGGAGGGGATGGCTGAAGATTCGGAGAGCCCCAGGGTCATGGCCTCGGGAGACAGATGCTTGATGACCGAGGCCTGCTGGTCTTTTGGGACGGCCAAAGTCACCAAACCCGCTCCGGAGCGGAGGGCGCCGCGGGCGGATAATATCCCGGCCCCGATCATGCCGCGGGAACCGGCGATGATGAGCACATGCCCGAAATCCCCCTTATGGGAGTTTTTGGGACGCGGGCGGAGCCACCTACGGATGATTTTGGAAGATAGCCACCGCAAGGGCGTGGTCCTTGGTGTGCGAAAGGGAAAGGGATATTTTTTTCTCATATTTCTTGAGGCGGGGCGAGAGGGAAACGGACGGCTTGCCGGTGGAGGCGCGAGTCACGCCGATCTCCTTGTGGCCCACGCCTTTGACCCTCAAGTCCGAGAGGGCTTTCCAGACCGCTTCTTTGGCGGCGAAGCGCACGGCAAAGTGCTGGGCGGGATGGGCCTTGCCCCGGCAGTACGCGACCTCCTGCGGGGTGTAGATGCGCGCGAGGAACCGCGGGTCCCGCACGGACTTGGCGATGCGCTTGACCTCCACAAGGTCGGTGCCGATGGCAATGAGCATGGAACTATCATATCAAGTTGACAGGTTGGAAGTGAAGTTATAGCATGGGAAACCCATTAAAAAATGGAGGCATCATGCGATTCAAACATCACTTGAAATACTTTATTTTCACTTTTGCGTTCTGGGCCGGTTCAGGATTCATCCACGCTCAAAGCATTCAAGAACCTGCCGGTTCCGGAGGCCCTCAGGCTTCCTCCGTCTTCAACCCCAATATCAGCGTCATCGGCTGGTTCCAGGGGCTCGCGGGCCATACCCCCACGGCATTGGATGAAAACCCGGCCTTCAAACTGCATGAAGCGGAGATCGGGCTCCAGTCCGTCGTGGACCCTTATTCGCGGGCGGACGTCTTCATCTCGGTCAATGACGAGGGCAAGGTGGACTTGGAGGAAGGATACTTCACGGCGCTTGCGCTCCCCTACGGATTCGGGGCCAAGCTGGGAAAATTCCAGCCGGACCTCGGCAAGTTCAACCGCACCCACACGCCCGAGACCGATTTCGCGGACAGGCCCTTGGCGGCGCAGAGGTTCTTCGGGGACGAGCCCCTCAAGGCCGTTGGAGGCGGGATCTCCCGCCTCATCCCCAATCCCTGGGACCTCTACATCAACGCGGATGTCCAGGTCGCGAACACGCCCTCCAATGCCGACGCCCCGGTCTTTGCCCAGGCCAACCGCGGGGATCTTCTCTATGTCGCAAGGGTCTCCGGTTTCTCCGATCTCACGGAGTCGGCCAACCTCACTTTGGGGATTTCTTATGCCAACGGCGCCAACGGCTTCAACGTGAACGCGGTGGATGGGTCTTCCAGCACGCGCAGGAGCCAGGTGGGGGCGCTGGACCTCACATTCCGTTGGAAGAACCCGCGTCGTTCGATTTACCGTTCCTTCTTCTGGCAGACGGAATATTACGCGGCCCGAAGGGACCTGTCCCCCGCTTCGAACGCGACCCGCAGCGGGGCCTTCACTCATGCGCGCTGGCAGTTCGCCCGCCGCTGGTTCGCAGGCGTCAGAGCGGATTGGACGCAGCTCCTGGCCCAAGACGACTCGGCGGAAACGGGAGGGCTCGCGTATCTGACATTCTACCCTTCGGAATTCAGTCTCGTATCCATTCAGGCTAAGCACTTGAGGTTTGCCGATGGTTCCGTGGAAGACCTGGGATTCCTCAAGGTCACTTTCAATTTCGGGCCGCATGGCGCTCATCCTTTCTAGGAGGGTATAAATGAAAACTATTTTATCGAAGCTTTTTCTTTCCATCGGCTTGATTTTCGCCATTGCGTCGGTCTCTTCGGCGAAGATCCAAGTGGTCACCACGACGGAAGACCTGGCCGCCATCGCCCGGGAAGTGGGCGGGGACAAGGCGGAAGTGACGGCCCTGGTCAAGGGGTACCAGGACCCGCACTTCGTGGACGCGAAGCCCTCCTATCTCATCAAGCTTCAAAGGGCGGACCTCTTCATCGAGGTCGGCAGGGACTTGGAAGTGGGTTGGGTGCCGTCGCTCTTGAACAGCGCGCGCAATCCCGATATTTTGACCGGAGCTCCGGGCTTTCTGGACGCCTCGCTCCGGGTGCCGATCCTGGAGATCCCCACGGGGCAGGTGAGCCGCGCTCAGGGAGACGCGCATCCCTTCGGCAACCCGCACTACTGGATGGATCCCAAGAACGGGGAATTCATAGCGGATGCCATCAACGAAAAGCTTTCGGCTCTTTCGCCCGCGGACGCGGATTATTTCCATTCCCGCTTGGAAGATTTCACGAAACGCCTACGAACGGCATTATCCGGGTGGGAGAAAAAGGCCAAGGAACTGGGCCTGACCGGGACCCAAGTGGTCACCTACCACAAGTCGTGGTCCTATTTTGCCAAGAGGTTTGGCTTGGAGGTGGTGGATTTTGTCGAGCCGCGGCCGGGAATCCCGCCTTCTCCTCAGCATATCCAGTCTCTGATCGTAAAAATGAAGACGGGAAATATCAAACTCATGATCATCGATCCCTACTTTGACTCCAAACTCCCGCAGAAGATCGCGCAGGATGTGGACGCAAAGCTTGCGGTCCTGCCGACTTCTGTCGGCGCCGAGAAGGATATCCGGAGTTATTTCGATCTCTTCGACCGCCAGCTTGAGATCATTGAACAGGCTCTGAAGGAAGGCCGGAAATGAATCCCGTGACCTCTCTTTTATTGCTGCCCTTCCTGGCCTGCCTCATCCTGACCGGCATCCACGCTTATCTGGGCCTGCATGTCGTGGAGCGCGGAGTCATATTCGTCGACCTGTCCCTGGCGCAGATTGCGGCGCTGGGGGCCACGATCGCTTTCTTGGCCGGGCACGACCTGCACAGCCAGGCGTCCTACTTTTATTCCCTGGGTTTCACGATCCTCGGGGCGGCGGTCTTTTCCTTCACGCGTTTCGAGAAGAGGAAGATCCCGCAGGAGGCCTTCATCGGCATCGTCTACGCGGTGAGCGCGGCCGCCACCATCCTGATCGTGGACCGTTCCCCCGAGGGCGCGGAGCACATCAAATATATCCTGGTGGGAAACCTGCTCGCGGTCACGCCTTCTGAGACGGCCCATATGGCGGTGCTCTATTCGCTCATCGGGTTCCTGCACTGGTTCTGGAGGAAACCCATCTTCACGGTCTCCGTCTCTCCCGAGAACGCGCGGGCGGAGGGGGTTTCGGTGCGATTGTGGGACTTCCTGTTCTATTCGACTTTCGGCATCGTGGTGACTTCGAGCGTCGCTGTGGCGGGAGTCCTCCTGGTCTTCACGTTCCTCATCGTGCCGTCTGTCTCCGCCATGCTGTTTTCCGACAAAGTGGGGACGCGCCTGGCCATCGCCTGGACTTTGGGAACGGTCGCGAGCTTCGTCGGGATGGCGGCGTCC
>MGUS01000025.1:15761-16593 GCA_001800085.1 Elusimicrobia bacterium RIFCSPLOWO2_01_FULL_60_11
CCTGGCCGCGAAAAAAATACACAGCCTCGTGTAAAGAGCGGCGGTTTGACAACCGTCGGGGAAATTGTTAATTTCTTCTCGATGGATCAGCATCTGATCGTAGCGATCCTGGTGGTCGCGCTCGCCCTTGTTTTCAATTTCTCCAACGGGTTCCATGATTCCGCCAACCAGGTGGCCACGGTCATCACCTCCGGCGCCCTCTCGCCCGAAGCCGCCCTCACCCTCGCCGCCCTCTCCGACTTCCTCGGCGCCTACTTTCTGGGCACCCGCGTGGCCGAGACCATCGGCAAGGGCATCGTGGACCCTGAAACGATGCGGTCCTCCCAGGTGGGGATCTTCGTCATCTACAGCGCCCTCATGGGCGCGATATCCTGGAACGTCATCACCTGGCGGCTGGGGTTCCCCTCCTCCAGCACCCACGCGCTCATCGGCGGCATGATCGGGGCTTTCGTCGCGGGCTGGGGGACTTCCCCCGTGCAGTGGTGGAATGTGCTGGGCATCGTCCTCGTCATGCTGGTTTCTCCGCTGGTCGGTTTTTCCGTCACCTATCTTTTCACCAAGTTGACGCTCTTCTCCTCGCAGAATTTCGGCCCGTGGGTCAACGAAGGTTTCAAAAAACTCCAGGTCGTCTCTCTCGTCGGCCAGTCGCTCGCGCACGGGGCCAACGATGCCCAGAAATCCATGGGGGTCATCGTCTTCGGCCTGCTGGTCTTGAACTTCCATGATCCGCGGACGGGCGGGTTCATCCCCCCCTGGGTCGCCCTCTCCTGCTCCCTCACCATCGCGGCGGGCGTGCTGCTCGGCGGGTGGAAACTGATCCGACGCCTGGGGG
>MGUS01000026.1:0-414 GCA_001800085.1 Elusimicrobia bacterium RIFCSPLOWO2_01_FULL_60_11
CTCTCGACACGCAGCGTGGAAGGGAACCGGAGAAGCCGCTAGAACTCACCGAATCCGCGAGGAGACGGCTCACCCAGATCGTGCGTCAGGTGGGGACCCGGGTGGACTACCTCACGAGCCGCCTGAAGCTGTGCGAGGACGAGCTGGCCCTGCTGTCCAAATACGAGAAGGCACTCGAGGCTCTGGCGCCGTTCTTGCGGTTGATCCAGGAGAGCGAGGAGCTCGACCATCTCGGGGTGACGCTCGAAGAGGCGGAAGGGCAAGCGCGACTGCTGCCGCTCCTGCACGAGTTGATGGCCAAGGTGACCGACAACCGGCATGAGCTGTTCCACAGCCGGCTGGACGAGCGCACCATGGCGGTGCTGCTTGTCTTTCCGAAGATTTACACCGCTCGCATCCGCAGCCTTCTCTGGG
>MGUS01000026.1:428-2234 GCA_001800085.1 Elusimicrobia bacterium RIFCSPLOWO2_01_FULL_60_11
CGGTCTCGGATAAGCCGCTGGGACAGGCCCTGCGCATCATCCTCAAGAAAAAAGTGGACCTCCCCGTTCGCGCCTCCCGCTATCGCGAGGAACTCGTCGAGGTGGCCCGGACCTGGCGGTGGGACCTGCTCCGATACTGCGACGCCGTAGCCCAACGCCTGCAGCAGATCGAGGTCGCTTCGTATTTCTATCACACCGAATTGGCATCCTTCATTTATGGATGGGTCCCGCGCCGCGCATTGAGCGCCCTGAGCGCCAGAATCGGAAAGGAATTCGGCGGACAGGTGGTGCTGGAAGAGTGTCCGATCCACAAGGCTGAATGGGGAACAATTCCCGTGGTCCTGAAAAATCCCCCGTGGCTCAGATCCTTCGAGTCCCTCACGCGACTGATCGCCCTGCCGCGGTATGGCAGCGTTGATCCCACCCCCTATCTGGCGGTCTTCTTCCCGCTCTTCTATGGGATGATCCTGGGCGACGTGGGCTACGGGCTGCTTCTCCTCATTGCCACGGCGGTGATCCGGCATCGTTATGGTCGACATCCGCTCGTCCGCGACCTTTCGCTCGTCTTCTTTGTCGCCTCTGGAGCGGCCGTGCTGTTCGGGTTTCTCTTTGGAGAACTGTTCGGCGAACTCGGCGAGCACATCGGCCTGCACCCCATCCTCAACCGCATGCGGGCATTTATTCCGCTCCTGTACATCTCGATAGGGATTGGAGCCGGTCACGTCTCCCTCGGGATTCTTCTGGGAGCGTTCTGGGCCTGGCGGCAAGGCGACTGGCACGCGTGCTTCGCCAAGCTGGGCGGGCTGTTGCTGGTGCTGAGTTTTGTCGCCCTGATCGGCAGCTTGTCTGGCCTCTTCCCTCCCCTCTGGGTCAAGGTGGCCTCGGCGGGCTTGTTTGGATCGCTTGTGATGACCTTTGTGTTCGGAGGGGCGCGAGGGGCCATGGAGCTGCATAATGTGGTCAACGTGCTCTCTTATCTCCGTCTCATGGGGATTGGTGTGGCCTCGGCCGCTCTGGCCTTTGCGGCCAACAAGCTCGGCGGGATGGCGGGCAATGTGCTCCTGGCCATCGTGATCGGGGGAACCCTCCACGCGATCAACCTTGTATTCGGCCTGCTCTCCCCGACCATCCAGTCTCTTCGGCTCCATTACGTGGAGTTTTTCGAAAACTTCTTTGCCCCGGGAGGCAAGCCGTACAAGCCGTTCAAGAGGAGCGTATGAGCGAGGCCGTTGCCCGTTCTCCGTAATCCATTGCTCGCTTCCGGATAAACGGACAACGGTTCACGGAAAACGGAGGGAACGACATGACTGACATCGGACTGATCGCCATCGGGGCCGGTCTGGCCATCGGGCTCGCGGCACTGGCCACAGGGCTTGCGCAGGCCAAAATCGGCTCAGCGGCCGTGGGCGCCATTTTGGAGAAACCGGAATCATTGGGTACCGTCCTAATTCTCCTGGTCATCCCTGAAACGCTGGTGATTTTCGGCTTTACGGTTGCCATCCTGATCCTGTTCACATTGAAATGAGTCGTTGGACGTTAGACGTGAGAAGTGAGACAAAACCCCATCTCAACGTCTGACGTCTTGCGTTTCACGTTTTACGCGGTGTGCCATGTCGTACGAAAAGCTTATCGCGGCGCTGCTGGAAGAAGGTGACGCCAAGCGCACAGGGATCCTGCGCAAGGCCCGAGCCGAGGTGGAACGGCTGGTCGCCGAATCCACCGCTGTCGCTGAGACCTTGGGGCGCGAGGCCGACCAGTTCGTGCGAATCGAACTGGCCAGACAGCGCGTGCAGGCTCTGAGCCGGG
>MGUS01000026.1:2246-2965 GCA_001800085.1 Elusimicrobia bacterium RIFCSPLOWO2_01_FULL_60_11
GACAGAGATCGCCACGGCACTCACCGGTTCCGAACGGGTTCGCGTCACGACAGCACTCCTCGATGAACTCCTGGCAGTGGCGCCGTCGGGACCCCTCAAAGTGATCATTGATCGCCGGGAGCGGGTCCGCCTCGCTCCTTACCTCAAGGAGAAGAACCTGGCTTTTGAAGAACAGCGGCGGGACGATCTCTTGTTGGGAGCGGAAGTGGCCGGCAGCAGTGAAATCCTGCGGACCAGCTTGGCGACCAGACTGACCAAAGCGAAACCGGAGCTCCTCATCGAGCTGAACCGGCTGCTCTTTGGAGAAGCTTCAGGCTGAGGCTAAGGTTGAGTCAAAACTGAGCAGAACCCTTAGCCTTAACCTCAGCCTCAACCTTTCGTGAGATCATGGACGAGTACGCATATTTCAACGCCCGGGTGAGGGCCATGCAAGGCCGGCTGCTGTCCCGAGAACAGTATGAGGCTCTTCTCGCGCAGGAAACGGCAGGGGGTATCCTGGAGAGCCTGAAGGACTCGCCCTATGCGGAGGTGCTGGAGCGGGCTGTGGAGGCGCCCGGGACGCAAGCTCGCCCGGATCCAACTGTTCGCTTTGACGAAGCGCTCAGACGGGATCTGGCCGGGACGTTGTCGAAGCTCAGACATCTCGCGTCGGATCGCATGCTGGAATTGATCGAGGCGCTCCTTCTTCGCTGGGATGCGTACAATCTTAAGACCATCCT
>MGUS01000026.1:2993-5087 GCA_001800085.1 Elusimicrobia bacterium RIFCSPLOWO2_01_FULL_60_11
CCGCCGCCCCGATCGAAGAGATCCTGGCCGCAACCCTTCCCGTGGGAGTCCTCGACGAAATCGCCCTGGCCGAACTCTCCAGAGCACCGACGATCGGGGCGGTGGTGGACACGCTGGCCACCTGGCGCATGCCGCTCGCCCGCCCGCTCCACGAGGGGCTGCGGCTGGTCGGCGAGACCGAATCTCTCCAGCCCGTTGAGTTCGAGCTCGACCGCTTCGTCTTCTTGCACGCCCTCGAGGTGGTGGCGGACGGGGATGAGAACGACGCCGTCGTGAGGCGCTACCTGCGCCTGTTGGTGGATCGGACGAATCTGTTGACCGTGCTGCGCTACCTCGAGGAACAAAGCGCCCTGTCCCCCCTCGAAGCCGGCCGCCATTTTCTCGAGGGGAACGGCCGCCTGACGCGCGCCCGCTTCGAGGCAATTGCCGGTGCCCGAAATCTCCACGACGGGCTTGCCAGGCTCGCCAGCACGGTCTACGGACAGCTCGCATTGCAATTCGCCCGGCAGGAAGTGATTTCGCTTCCGTTGGTGGAGCGGCAGCTCGATCGCCTGGTCCTGCAGGAGGTCGTGGCCTGTTCCCGGGAGGACCCTCTCGGCATCGGGCTGGCGATCGCATTCGCCGAGCGAAAGATCAACGAAGTCCGCAACCTCCGGATGATCGTGCAGGGCAAGGCTGCGGGAATGATCGCCGAGCAGATCAGCGAATGGCTGATCATGCAATGCAGCACACAGCCATCAGCCGCCCCTCCGCCTTTGGAAGGGGGAAGGTGAAGGAGAGGGTTGAGAGCTGATCGCTGAAAGCTAAGGTCGCATGGCACGGTTGATCGTAATCACTGACCCCGACACGGCACTGGGGTTCCGGTTGGCCGGAGTCGAGGCCACCGAGGTGACCGACCGGGGCGAAGCAGCCGAACGGTTAATTGCCCTGCTCCGAGCCAGGGAGGCCGGGATCGTGATTTACAATGAAGAATATTTGTCAGCGGTTCCGGAAAGGAACCGGACCGCAATGGAGGAGAGCCTCACCCCGATTTTTTTCGCGATTCCGGTGGCGCGGGCGGCCCCACTCGGCGCACCGCGGGAAGAGTATCTGGCGCGCCTCCTCCGCCGAGCGATCGGATATCAGTTGAAGATCAAAAGGTAAGATGTGAAGGGTGACGGGTCACGCGTGACAGGTGAGCAGAAGGAGTACTGCTCCGGGCATGTCACTTGTTACGCGTCACGGGGGGTATGAGCGGCACCATCATCAAAGTCTCCGGTCCGACCGTGATCGCACGTGGGATGGGGGGGACCCAGATGTTCAACCGCGTCGCGGTCGGCGGGATGGGCTTGCTGGGGGAGGTCATCCGCATCCGACGGGATGAAGCCACGATCCAGGTGTACGAGGATACGACCGGGCTGGGGCTCGGCGATGAAGTCGTGGATGCCGGCGAGCCGCTGCTGGTGGAATTGGGGCCCGGACTCCTGGGCTCCGTCTTCGACGGGGTGCAACGTCCGCTGGACGTGATCGCGGTCGAGGAGGGTGACTGGATCGCCCGGGGGCTCAAGCTGCGGGCTTTGCCCAGGGATCGCCGATGGGCCTTCACCCCGGCGGTCCAGGCCGGAACGCCGGTCGCCGGCGGTGTCTGCATAGGAGTGGTCCAAGAGACTGAGAAGATCCAGCACCGCGTGCTGGTCCCACCGGGCGTGTCCGGCACCATCCGAGAGATCCGAGAAGGGGCCTTCGCCGTCACCGAGACCATCGCGTTGCTTGACGGCGACCGCCCGGTCACGATGCTGCAACGGTGGCCGGTGAGAACTCCCCGCCCGGCCATCGAGCGGCTCCCTCCGATCATGCCGTTCGTGACCGGGCAACGGGTCTTTGACATGCTCTTCCCGGTCGCCTCCGGGGGAACCGTGATCGTGCCTGGAGGCTTCGGAACCGGCAAAACCGTGGTGGAGCAGACCCTGGCGAAACATGCCCGAGCCGACATCATCATTTATGTGGGATGCGGCGAGCGAGGGAACGAGATGACCGAAGTGCTGGCCGAATTCCCTCACCTGAAGGACCCGGCCACGGGTCTGCCGCTCATGCAGCGGACCGTCCTGGTCATCA
>MGUS01000027.1:0-2407 GCA_001800085.1 Elusimicrobia bacterium RIFCSPLOWO2_01_FULL_60_11
GAAAGTCACTTCGCTCTCCGTGTTCAAGGCGTGCGCCGAACCCGTGTTGGGGTCGGAAAGGAGGTATTGTTCCCTGAAGAATATGTCCACATTGTCGCGGGGGTTGATGATGAACTCGCCGTTCAGGGGCGAATAATTCCTCCGCTCGAGCGGCGCGAGGGCTTCCCCCCGGGCCTTGGGGAGGTTGTGGGCCGTATCGAATCGGAAGGAGGCCATGTCCCTCCAGAAATTCACGACCGAGAGGATGTTCAGGGTATGGGCTTCCCGCCCCAGGTCGTCCGCGGTATTGTTCTGGAGCCGCTGGACGAAGGTGTGCGTCATGTCCAGGGTCCAGTTATACCCGACCCTCTGGCGGAGCGTGCTCTGCTCGGTCAGGCGCTGGGTGAAGTTGACCTGTTCGGAGGCCTGGGGCCGGTCGGTCCAGACGTTCGCCAGCGTCAATTTCGGCACGAAGGTGCTCCAAACGGGGACGATCTTGAATTTTCGGAGCACGGTGACGGCTTCGTCCGATTCCCTGCGGAAATCCCGGCTCAAGGGCTCCCCGAAGTAAGACCTCCCCGCGTAATGCTCCGTGAACCCGGCCGACATCGTCTTTTCCAGGCCGAGGAATCCCAGGGAGGACTGGGTCTGGGTCCACTCCAGGCGCGGGCCCAGGGCGTCATCGGCGTAGAATTTGCGGCTCGGCAGGTCGAAAAGTTCCGTACGCGACCCGATCACCCGGAAGTAGTTGTTGCGCTTCTGGAACGTGAGCGCGGCGCTCGAAGTGAAGTCCCTCACCACGCGGTTGAAGTCCTCGCGGAAGAAATCGTTGGGGAAAGCGTCGTCGGAGAGCTGGTTGGCGTTGGTCTGGAATATCGCCGTCTCCGAGAGCTTCTGCCAGTGGGCCAGGCGGACGTTCCAGCGTTCTTGATTGGATATGCGGTCTTCGATGCGGTAGCCGTAGAGGCTTCCCTTGGCCTTGTCCCCGAAATAGTAGTCGAACTCCCCGCCCGTGCCCGTGCCCCGCAGGGAGAGGTAATCCACGTACGCCTTCAAGTAGGTCTCTTCCGTGAGCGCGTAGCCCAGGACGGTGCGCACGAACGCGCCTTCGGACTGGTTCTGTCCCGGGAAGAACTGGAACGCGAGGTGCTTTTCGCCGAGGGGGTAATAATAGTAGGGGAAGTAGAGGACCGGGACGGGCCCGAGTTTGAAGACCGCGTGCTGGACCGTCAGGCGCTTGCCCGGCATCAGTTTCACGCGGTAGCCGTAGAGGTGGTATTTGGACAGGTCCCGCTCGCAGGTGGTGAGGCGCGCCCGCTCCAGGATGAAATTCCCCTTGTCGTCCCGCTCCGCGTTCTTGGCCGAGAAGAGCCATTCCTGGAACGTCCCCGTGGCGTCGGTAAGGCGCGCGGACCCGGTCTCGGCGTTGTAGCGGATGGATTCGGAGTTGATCTCGTTGCCCAGGATGTCGCGGAATCTGACGTGGCCCCAGGCTTCGAGCGTCTTGCCCGGGATGTCGAACTGCGCGTTGTCGGACTGGAAAGTGTAGGAGCCCTGGTGCACCGTCACGTGGCCCGCGGCCGTGATGACCTGGTTCGCCTGGCCGTATTCGAGGGAGTCGGATTCAAACCCTATGGGCGAGCGGGGCGCGAGGGCGTCGAGCCGCGCGGCGGTGAACCCCGCGGCCAGAATAAAAAAAAAATTCCTCCGCATCATTCCAGGCACAAAAGTGCGGCGCCCACCACGCCCAGTTTTTCGTCGAACTTGGAGACCGTCACCTTCACCCTTTGGAACGGCACCTTGAATGCCCTTTTGCCGAGGGCTCGGAGCGCGGGTTTCAAGATCAGATCTCCCGCCTTGGAGACCCCGCCGCAGAGGACGATCCTCTCCGGGTTCAGGACGTTCACCAGGCTCGCCATGGCCGCTCCGAGGCATTCCCCCGCGTCGTTCCAGATCTTTTTGCTGAAGGGATCGTTCTTTTTAGCGGCTTGCTCTATCAGCCTCGGTGACAGTTTCGCGCCCGGTTCGCGGAGCAGGCGCTTCAACAGGGGAGAGCGGCCTCGCGCGATCCCTTCCCGCGCGGTCTTGACTATGCCCCAAGCCCCCACCATGCTCTCCAGACAGCCGCGGCTTCCACACCCGCAGAGGCGTCCCTTATAATCCACCGTGAGGTGCCCGATCTCCCCGGCGGAGCCCGTCGCGCCCCGGTAGAGTTTTCCGCCGATGATGACCCCGCCCCCCACGCCCGTGCCGAGCGTGAGGCAGATCAGGTTCCCGCAGTCCCTTTTGGCGTCCAGGCAGTAAGCGCCCCAGGCCGCGCAGTTGGCGTCGTTCTCGATGGCGACGGAGGCCTTCAGGCCGCGGGCGAGGAATCTCTTGAGCGGGACGTTCTTCCAGCCCAGGTTGGGAGAAAAACGCACGACGCCTT
>MGUS01000027.1:2469-4266 GCA_001800085.1 Elusimicrobia bacterium RIFCSPLOWO2_01_FULL_60_11
ATCGATGGGCTCAAGGGCGCTTTGGACCATCTCCCCGTTCTCCCGGACCAGGGCGATCTTGATGTTGGTGCCCCCACAGTCCACGCCCAGAAGCATCATCTCAAGGCCCTCAGGGTCTCCCCCACCATGTGAAAAGAGCCGGAGGCCAATATCCAATCCGTCCGCGGGATATTCATTTTTCCAAGGCCCGTCCACAGGTCCTTGACGGAAGCGTAAGTGTCCGTGGCCAAGTCCGGGCGGGCGCGGAGGAATATCCTGCGCGTTTCTTCCGGGTCGGAGGACCGGGAAGAGGCGAGCCTCGGGATCAAGACCCGCTTCACAGCCAGGTTCTTCATCAGGTCCCCGGCCATTTCCGCGATGTTCTTGTCGTTGAGCGCGTTGAAAGCGAGAAGGCAGGGTCTTTTGGAGAACGAAGCGCCGCGCAGGGCCGCGGTCAGGGCTTTCATGGCGCCGGGATTGTGCGCGCCGTCCATCAGGACGGTCCTCCCCTTGAATTTTTCCGTCTGGAACCGTCCCGGCCATCTGACGTCTTTCAATCCGTCCGACACCGCTTTCCGCGGGATGTCCCAACCCTTTTTCCTGAGGACTTCCAAGGTCTTGAGCGCGAGGGCCAGGTTGGCCCTCTGGAAATCTCCCCGGAGAGCCGGGCGGAACTTCTCCCAGGTCTTGGAGGATGATCTCTTCACCGCGTAGATGCGCGCGCCGGCCCTCCGGCAGGCCGCGCGGATGGGCGGGAAGGCCGCGCCGCTTGCCCCCGTCACGCAGACGGAGCCCTTTTTGACGATGTGGGCTTTTTCCCAAGCGATGGAGCGCAGGGACTTTCCCAGGTATTGCGTATGCTCGAGTGAGATGTTGGTGATGACGGCAATGATCGGCGCGGGCAGGACGTTGGTGGCGTCGAAGCGCCCTCCGAGGCCCACTTCCACGACGGCCAGCTCCACCCGCTCTTGGGCGAAAGCGCAGAAGGCCGCCGCGGTGACGGTCTCAAAATAAGTCAGGTCCTTTTCCATGCGCCCGGCGATCTCGCGGATCTTTCCGATCCATGCCGCGAGGGATCTCCAAGAAATGGGTCTTCCCGCGATCCCGATGCGTTCGGTCAGGTCCAATATGTGAGGCGACGTGTAGAGCCCCGTGCGGATGCCCGAAGAACGCAGGACCGATTCGAGCATCGCGGAGGTGGAGCCCTTGCCGTTGGTCCCCGTGAGATGGATGCTCTTGAATTTTTTTTCCGGGTGCCCCGTCAAGGACATGAGGGTCTTCATCCTCTCGAGCCCGGGGTTCATCCCGCGCTCGGATATCTTGTCCAGATAGGCCTTGGCCCGCTCGGGAGTCACCGGAGGGGATCCGTCAGCCCTGGGTCCCGAAGACCGTGAGGAAGTGGATGATCTTGGCCTTCAGGTCCTTGCGCTCCACGATGCAGTCCACCATGCCGTGCTGAAGGAGGAACTCGGACTGCTGGAACCCTTCCGGCAGTTTCTGGCGGATGGTCTGCTCGATCACGCGCGGGCCCGCGAAGGCCACGAGGGCCTTGGGCTCGGCGATCAAAATGTCTCCCAACGTCGCGTAAGAGGCGGTGACCCCGCCGGTGGTGGGGTCGCAGAGGAGGCAGATGGAGAGGATCCCCGCCTGATGGTGGCGGGCCAGGGCCGCCGCGGTCTTGGCCATCTGCATGAGGGAGAAGATGCCTTCCTGCATGCGGGCGCCTCCCGAAGCCGAGACGATGAGCAGAGGGGCCTTCGTCTTCATCGAGCGCTCGATGGCGCGCGTGATCTTCTCGCCCACCACGGAGCCCATGCT
>MGUS01000027.1:4286-4808 GCA_001800085.1 Elusimicrobia bacterium RIFCSPLOWO2_01_FULL_60_11
TCGCCGCAGATCACGGCGTCAAAATGCCCTGATTTCTTCCGTTCGGAAGCGGTCTTGGCGGCGTAGGAGGCCTTGCCCTTGGCGTCGAATTCGAGAGGATCGGCGGAGATGAGATGGGCGTCCATCTCAGTGAAGGCCGGCCTGCCTCCGGGACCCTCGTCGACGAGCATGGCGATGCGCTCTCTCGAGTTCATGCGCAGGTAATGGCGGCACTTGGGGCAGATCTTGAAGTTCTCCTCCAGATCCTTTTTGTAGATGATCTGGTCGCAGGCGGGGCACTTGTTCCAGAGCGACTTGGACTTTTCTTTCGTCGGGTGTTCCAAAATCATCACCTCGCTTTGAGGAACGGCAGGATGAAATTCCTGGCTTTAAGGGCCAGGGAAGGCGACTTCTTGTTCTTTTCAAGGAACTTGATCAATGCGGAGCCGATGATGAACCCGTCCGCGGAGCGCTTGAAGGCGCGCAAATGAGCGGGGCTCGAGATGCCGAAACCGAGGAGCACCGGTGTCTCTGCGTGTTTCT
>MGUS01000027.1:4872-5281 GCA_001800085.1 Elusimicrobia bacterium RIFCSPLOWO2_01_FULL_60_11
TTTTTCGATCTCCCCCGCCTCTTCGGGGATCAGGTCCGGGATGATGGCGCCGTCGAATCCGGCCCGGGCCATTTCCCGCGCGGAGCGCTTCCATCCGCGGCAGAAAAGCGCGTTGGCGTAGGTCATGAGGACGAGCGGGACCTCTGTTTTGGCGCGGATGTTGCGCACCGACTTCAAGAGCTTGTCCCAGGTCATGCCTTTGGAGAGGGCTTCTTCAGAGGACTTCTGGATGACGGGGCCGTCCGCGATGGGGTCCGAGAAAGGGAACCCTATCTCGAAGAGGTCCACGCCGCTCTCGGCCAGTTCCGCGGCCAGATTTTCCGTGGCCGCGGGGCTGGGGAATCCGGCCGTCAAAAAAACGGAGACCGCGTTCTTGCGGGCGCGCTTCAATTCTTTGAATTTCTTGTCG
>MGUS01000027.1:5291-6066 GCA_001800085.1 Elusimicrobia bacterium RIFCSPLOWO2_01_FULL_60_11
TTGTCCAGAATGCTTTGGACTTCCATGACATCTTTGTCCCCCCGTCCGGAAAGGCACAGGACGACCACGTCTTTTTTAGAGAAATTCCTGGCAGCCTTTTTAAGATAGCCGATGGCGTGGGACGGTTCGAGCGCGGGGATGATGCCTTCCGCGCGGGAGAGGAGGAGGAATCCTTCCAGGGCTTCGCGGTCCGTGGCGGAATGGTAAGACGCCCGTCCCGAATCTTTCAAGAAGGAATGTTCGGGACCCACCCCGGGATAATCCAATCCCGCGGAGATCGAATGGGTGGGCATCACCTGGCCGTCTTTGTCCTGCAAGAGATAGGAAAGGGCGCCGTGGAGGATGCCGGGTCTTCCCTTGGAAAGCGACGCGGCCCCCGCGGCTTCCACGCCGATCATCTTGACGGCCTTGTCCTTGATGAACGGATGGAAGAGCCCCATGGAGTTGGAGCCGCCGCCCACGCAGGCGACCACGGCCTTCGGCAGGCGCCCTTCCGCGGACATCATCTGTTTCCGAGCTTCGTTCCCTATGACGGATTGAAAATCCCTCACCATCATGGGGTAGGGATGCGGCCCCACCACGGAGCCCAAAGCATAAAAAGTGGAGCGCACGTTCGTCACCCAGTCGCGCATGGCCTCGTTGATGGCGTCCTTGAGCGTACGCGTTCCGGATGAGACGGGGATGACGCGGGCTCCGAGCAGCCGCATGCGGAAGACATTGAGCGCCTGGCGGCGCACATCTTCCTCTCCCATGTAGACGTCGCATTCAAGCCCCA
>MGUS01000027.1:6112-10269 GCA_001800085.1 Elusimicrobia bacterium RIFCSPLOWO2_01_FULL_60_11
AGGCATTGTCCCAGGGTATTGTTGATCTTGTGGGAGCCGGTGTGGGTCAGGTCCTCCCGCTTGAGATAGATCTTGGGCCCGCCCAATCTCTTTGACAGGCGCTCGGCATGGAAAAGCGGCGTGGGCCGCCCCGCGTAGTGTTTCAGATAGCCGTCAAGCTCTTCGCGGAACGCGCGGTCTTTCTTCGATCCAAGATACGCCGCCTCCAGCTCCTGGAGGGCGGCCACCAGGGTCTCCGGCACAAAACTCCCCCCGAAGGTCCCGAAATGGCCTTTTTTCTTCATGATCTCGCCCTTGAAATGAACAGTTTCATTTTTTCGATGTCTTTCCTCCGCGGATGGCCGTCTTTTTCCACCCCGCTCGCCGCGTCCACTCCGTCGGCGTCCGTCGAATCCACGGCTTCTTTCACGTTGTCCGGGGTCAAGCCCCCCGCGAGGATGATGGGGATGCCCATCATCCTGGCCTTCCGGGCCAGGGTCCAGTCCAAGGTCTTGCCGGTCCCGCCCGCCTGGCCTTCCACCCAGGCGTCGAGCAATATCTTGTCCGCCGCTCCGATGAAATCCTCCATGGCCTTCAAGCTTTCCTCGTCTTTGACCCGCACCGCTTTCCATATCTGCACGCGGAACCTCGCCTTCACGTTCTCCAGGTCCTCGCGCTTCTCGTTCCCGTGGAACTGGACGGCCGCGAGCGGGACTTTTTTAAGGACTTTCTCCACGTCTTCCTGCGGCGGGTCCGTGAATATCCCGACGCATTTGACGAACGGCGGAAGCCCGGCCGCGATCCCCGCGGCCATGTCCACGCTGACCTTGCGCGGGCTCAGCGGGCTGAAATTCAAGCCGATGAAATCCGCGCCCAGGTTGGCGGCCCAGAGCGCGTCCTCGGCGTTGGTGATGCCGCAGATCTTAACGAGAAGAGACATCGATCAGGAGCTCCAGTTTTTTCAACGCTGCACCCGACGCCAGGGACGCCCGTGCCATCTTCAGCGAATCCCTCAAGCTCGTGATGTCTCCGGCCGCTTTCCAGGTGCAATAGACCGTGAGCGCCGCGTTGGCCAGGACGACGTCCTCCAGGTCCTTGCGTCCGCCGGAGAGGAGGTCCCTGAGGATCTTCGCGTTCTCCTTGGCGTCCCCGCCTTTCAGGGACGCGAGAGGCGCTTTTTTCAAGGCGAAATCTTTCGGTCCCAGCGTGATTCTCCGGAGCCGCCCGTTGTGGATCTCCATCGCGTCCTCTTTTCCCTGCAGGATGAGTTCGTCGTGGCCGTCCTCGGAAAGGACGATGGACCAGGTCCCTTCTTTCGGGTTCAGCTTCTGGATCGCCTTTGTGAGGATGCTCACCAGGGATTCCCGGGGCACTCCGATCACCTGGGCGGCCGCGCCCGCCGGGTTGGCCAGGGGGCCGAGCAGGTTGAAGATGGTGCGGATCCCCAGCTCCTTGCGCACGGGAGCCACGTTCTTCATGGCGGGGTGGTAAAGGGGAGCGAAGAGAAAAACGATGCCCGCTTCCGACAGGCATTTCTCCGCCTGTTCCTTGCCCATGTCGATCTTGACTCCGAGGGCTTCCAGGACGTCGGCGCTCCCGCACCGGCTCGAGATGGAGCGGTTGCCGTGCTTGGCCACGAAGACCCCCGCCCCCGCGGCTATGAAGGCCGCGGCGGTGGAGATATTGAAAGTGCCTTGGGCATCGCCGCCCGTGCCGCAGGTGTCCGCGACGATGCGCCCGCCCGTGCTCACGCGGGTCATCGATTCCCTCATGGCGCGGGCGAAACCGGTGACTTCGTCCACGGTCTCCCCTTTGGCGCGCAGGGCGGTCAAGATGCCGGCCATCACGGCGGGCTGGGCCGCGCCTTTGAGGAATTCCTGGGCGGTCTCGAAGGCCTCTTTCTCGGTCAGGTCCGAGCGGCCCGCGAGTTTATCCAGCGCCTGGGCGAGGGAGATCATGCCTTCCCCCGCTTCGCCTTGAACTGCAGGAAGTTCTTCAGGAGTTTCTTGCCCTCTTGCGTCAAAATGGATTCCGGATGGAACTGCACGCCTTCCACCCAGGGA
The DNA here is from genome assembly GCA_001800085.1 of Elusimicrobia bacterium RIFCSPLOWO2_01_FULL_60_11. GTDB lineage: Bacteria > Elusimicrobiota > Elusimicrobia > 2-02-FULL-39-32 > 2-02-FULL-39-32 > 2-01-FULL-60-11. The sequence goes on from MGUS01000027.1 coordinate 8,155, forward strand.
TATTTCCTGTGGCGCACGCCCATGATCTCCCCGTCCTCGGACTTGGACGTGACTTCCAGCATCTTCGGGACGCTCTTCTTTTCAATGACCAGGGAATGGTAGCGCGTGGCCGTGAAGGGGTTGGGCAGCCCCTTGTAGACGCCCTTTTGGTCGTGGCGGATCTGCGAGGTCTTGCCGTGCATGAGTTTTGCGGCGCGCACGATCTTCCCGCCGTAAGCGGCCCCCAGGCACTGGTGGCCCAGACAGACCCCCAGGATGGGCGTTCGGGGAGCGAAATGATCGTAGATGGCGGTCGAAATGCCCGCTTCGCGGGGCGTGCAGGGACCGGGGGAGATCAGGATGTGGGAGGGCTTGAGTTTCTCGATCTCTCCCATGGAGATCCGGTTGTTGCGGACGACCTTGATCTCGATGCGCCCCTTCGTGAGCTCGCCCAGGTATTGGACCAGGTTGTAGGTGAAGGAGTCGTAATTGTCGATGACCAATATCATGCTCTCGCTCCCCGCTGGGCGATCTCGGCCGCTTTGAAAAGCGCCGCCGCCTTGCTGCGCGTCTCCTGTTCTTCGCTCTCGGGGTCGGAATCCGCCACGATGCCCGCTCCGGCCTGGACGGAGAGTTTCCTGCCCTTGAGCATCATCGTGCGGATGGTGATGGCCATGTCCATGTTCCCGGAATAGGAAAAATATCCGACGGCCCCCGCATAGATGCCGCGGCGCGTGCTCTCCAGCTCCTCGATGATCTCCATGGAGCGGATCTTGGGCGCGCCGGTCACGGTGCCGGCGGGAAAGCAGGCCTTGAAGAGCGAGAAAGCGTCCTCGCCTTTTTTCAGCCGGCCTTCCACGGTCGAGACGATGTGCATGACGTGGGAATAGCGCTCCACGTCCATGAACTGGGGCACTTTGACGGAGCCGGGCACGCAGCACCTTCCCAGGTCATTGCGTCCCAGGTCCACGAGCATGATGTGCTCGGCCCGCTCTTTGGGGTCGGCCAGGAGTTCTTTTTCCAAAGCGGCGTCCTCTTTATCATCCGCCCCGCGCCGGCGCGTGCCCGCGATGGGGCAGGTCATGGCCCGCTCGCCGTCCTTGCGCACGAGGAGCTCGGGACTGGAACCCACGATGGAGAAATCCTTGTTGCGCAGGAGGAAAAGATACGGAGAGGGATTCACCCTCCGGAGCGCCCGGTAAAGATCGAAAGCGCTCGCGTCCGTCTCGGCCTCGAACCTCTGGGAAAGCACGGTCTGGATGACGTCTCCCGAACGGATGTACTCCTTGGCCTTGGCCACCATGGCTTGGAACTCGGAGCGGCTCATGTTCGATCTCATCCCGTCGGCGGCCGCAGACCCGCCGTCCTGGGCCAGAGGCCGGATGGAAGGCGCTTTCCCCACTTTGGCCCGCAGGGCCGCGAGGGAGTTTTCGGCTTCCCGGTAAACGCGGGAGAGGGCGGAAGGGTCCCTTTTTTGGATCAAGTTCCACTTGATGAGGAACAGCTTCTGTTTCCAATGGTCGAACACGGCGCATTCGTCCGTGAGAAAGAAGAGCGCGTCGGGGACCGACGGGTCCGCGGGCAGGCGCGAGGGGAGTTTCTCGAAATTCCGGGCCATGTCGTAACTCAGGTAACCCACCGCCCCGCCGGAGAACCGGGGCAGTCCCGGGAGCGTGGCCGGGTTCAGGCGCGTGAAAAGTTTTTTAAGTTCCGCCAATGGGTCCGGGGACGATTTGGAGCATTCGAACCGGGTGTGGTGGGACGCCGAGATGAAGGAATAGCGCCCGAGTTTTTCCCCGCCTTCGACGCTCTCCAGGAGCTCGGAGGCCTCCGCTCCCGCCGAGATCTTGGCGTAGAGGGTCACCGGGGTCTCCGTGTCGCAGGGGATCTCCTCGTAAGTCGGCACCAGGGAGTGCCGCTTGGCTAAGGCCTTGAAGGCCGCAAGGTCCGGTCTCATTTCTTATAGACTTTGGCCGGGTCGAACAGCCGCTTGCCCGTTTCCTTGAGCGACCCGTCGCGTCCGACCTGCCTGTAAAAACAGCTCTTCATGCCCGTGTGGCAGGCCGCGCCCCCGATCTGGTCGATCTTGGCCACCAGGCAGTCGGCATCGCAGTCGACATAGAGCTCTTTCAGGAC
>MGUS01000027.1:10305-15849 GCA_001800085.1 Elusimicrobia bacterium RIFCSPLOWO2_01_FULL_60_11
TTTCTTGCGCGAACGGCTCCAATAGCAGAGGCGCCCGCTTTCGAGGGTCTTCTTCAGGGCGTCCTTGTTCATGTAGGCCACCATGAGGACCGCGCCGTCCTTGGCGTCCTGCGCCACGCAGGTCAAGAGGCCGTTCTCGTCCCATTTGATCGAATTCAGAAAGCTTTCCGTGTTGCTCATGTCATCTCCTCACAGGTATGTGATGCGCGTGCAGATATCTCTTTACGGCGCCGATCGAGAGCTCCTTGTAGTGGAACAGGGATGCCGCAAGGCAAGCGCTTGCCCCGCTCTTGCACGCCTCTAAAAAATGTCCGGCATTCCCCGCCCCGCCGGAAGCGATCACCGGGATGCTCACCGCGTTCGAAACGGCCGAGAGGAGAGCGCAGTCATAGCCGGCCTTGGTGCCGTCGGCGTCCATGCTGGTGAGCAATATCTCGCCCGCTCCCAGGCGCGCCGCCTTCCTGGCCCAGGCCACGGCGTCCAATGCCGTCCGCTTCCTTCCGCCGTGCGTGTAGACCTTCCAACTCTTGCCTTCGCGCTTGGCGTCGATGGCGGTGACGACGCATTGGGAGCCGAACCGTTCGGCCCCTTTTCGGATCAGACCCGGGTCTTCCACCGCCGCGGTATTGACCGAGACCTTGTCCGCCCCGGCCCGCAGGAGCGCGCGGATGTCCTCCGTCGTCCGCACGCCTCCGCCCACCGTGAGCGGGATGAAGACGTTCTCCGCCGTCTTGCGCACGACTTCGAGCAGGATGGGCCGATGTGAAGAGCTGGCCGTGATGTCCAGGAAGACCAGCTCATCGGCGCCCTCGGCGTTGTAGCGGCGGGCCACATCCACGGGGTTCCCCGCGTCCCGCAGGTTCAAAAATTTCGTGCCCTTGACCACGCGCCCGGAATCCACGTCCAGGCACGGGATGACGCGGACGGCTAGATCTTGAGGCATTCTTCCAGGGTGACGCGCCCGTCATAGAGCGCCTTGCCGATGATGACGCCCTCCACTCCCGGGATGGACTTGAGCGCCTTGACGTCCTCGAGCTTGGAGACCCCGCCGGAGGCGATCATCCGCATCCGGGTCTTGGAGACAAGCCCCCGGATGGCGTCCAAGTTGGGGCCCTCCAGGGTGCCGTCACGGAGGATGTCCGTGAATATGACCTCCCGGAAACCCAGCTCCTCCATCTTCTTCAAAGCTTCCTCCGTCGTGAACTCCGAGCCCTTCTTCCAGCCCGCCGTGGCGGGGACGTCGCGGATGGAATCGATGCCGGCGATGAACCCGTCCGGCCTCTTGGCGATGGCGGACTGGATCCAGCCCGTATCCTCCAGGGCGGCCGTTCCCAGGACGACCTTGTCGATGCCGAGCGCGAAGGCCTCTTCCGCGGTATCCACGCTTCTCACTCCCCCGCCGAATTCCACGACGCAGCCGGTGGCCTTCTTGATCTCGCCCGCGATGGAAAGGTGCTTGGGGCGTCCGCCGAAGGCGCCGTCCAAGTCCACGACATGGATGCGCTTGGCCCCTTTCTTGGCCCAGATGCGCGCGGCCTCCACCGGGTCCTCCGAATAGACGGTCTTTTTCAGCGGGTCGCCGTGGACCAGGCGCACGCAGGCCCCGTCCTTGATGTCGACGGCGGGGATGATCGTCACGCCCGGACGGTTCCCGAGAAGTTTCTGAGGAGTTTCAAACCGTTGTCCCCGCTCTTTTCCGGGTGGAACTGGCAGGCGAAGGAATGGTCCCAAGCGATGCAGGACGAGAAGTCCTTGCCGTAGCGCGTCCTGCCCGCGACGAGCCCGCGGTCTTGGGGGACCGGGAAGTACGAGTGGACGAAATAGAAATAGGACCCGTCGGGGATCCCCCTGAACATCCCTTTCGTCAAAGGGCTTCCCGAGCGCTTCACGCGGTTCCATCCCATGTGCGGGACCTTCAAATTCTTCGACGGAGAGAACTTTTCGACTTTGCCTTTGAATATCCCCAGTCCTTTCTCCGACCGGCCGCCTTCCCTGCCCCGTTCAAAGAGCATCTGGTATCCCAGGCATATCCCGAGGAACGGCTTCCGGGACGCGATCCATTCCCGCACGGGAGCGAGAAGTTTCCTCGCCTTTAAATTCTTGACCGCGACGCTGAACGAGCCCACTCCCGGCAGCACCAGGGCGTCCACGCCCCTCATCTTCCGCGGCGAATCGACGGCGCGGACCCGCATCCCCACTTTTTCAAGCGCCTTGGAGACGCTTTTCAGGTTCCCCATGTCGTAGTCCACCAGTCCCGCGACGGGCCTGCTCATTTTCTCTCCCTTAGAGATCCTTTGGTCGAAGGGATGCCTTTTTGCCGCGAATCCTTAGAGACGGCCTGCGACAGCGCCTTGGCGAAGCCCTTGAATATGGACTCCGCGATGTGGTGGTTGTTGCGCCCCTGCAGGAGTTTCACGTGCAGGTTCATCTTGGCGCTCATCGCCACGGCCTGGAAGAAATCCTCGAAGAGCTCGAAGGAGAACGGCGCCTTGGACTGGGGCCGGAAACCCACTTTGTAGTCGAAATAAGGCCGTCCCCCCAGGTCCACCGCGACATAGGACAAGGACTCGTCCATCGGCAGGAGGAAATTGCCGTAGCGGTAGATGCCCTTCTTGTCGCCGAGGGCTTTTTCAAGGGCAAGTCCCAGCGCGATGCCGATGTCCTCCACCAGGTGGTGGTCGTCGATGTGCGTGTCCCCCTTGGCCCGCACGGAGAGGTCGATCCCGGAATGCTTGGAGAAAAGGTCGAGCATGTGGTCGACGAAGGGCATCGTGGTGCGCGCGTCCCCCCGGCCTTTCCCGTCCAGATTCAGGGAAAGGGTGATCCTCGTCTCTTTTGTGTTCCTGGCGACCTTCGCTGTTCTTTTCATATTTTTAACCGCATGCCTCCAAGGCCCTTATGTGGTAGCGCAGGTTCTCCGTGCCCGCGATGATCTTGGCGGAGCGCACGGCGTCCTTCCCCTTCCCGCGCGTCCTCTCGATGACCGAGTTCCATTTCATGAAGTCCTTCACGGAAAGTCCCGAACCGAACCTGGCCGACGTTCCCGTGGGCAGGACATGGCTCGGCCCGGCCGTATAGTCGCCCAGGGGCACGGAGGTCGTTTCTCCCAAGAATATCGCTCCGGCGTTCCGGATGAGTTTCAGGACGCGCGCGGGTTTGGACAGAGCCAGGTAAAGGTGCTCCGGCGCTATCTCATTGATCCTCTTCGCGATGGACGCATCTGTCCCCAGGACCCTGATTTCCATCTGCTTCAAGAACTTCGACGGTATCCGTCGGCGGATCTCTTCGGCCGAGCGCCTGTCCGACGTCAAAAGGTATCCCTTGGATCCGGGGTCGTGCTCCGCCTGGGCCGCAAGGTTCATCGCCGCCATTTCCGGGTCCGTCCTGGCGTCCGCCCAGACCGCGATCTCCGAAGGGCCTGCCAGTCCGTCGATCCCGACCTGCCCGTAGACCTGCCTCTTGGCCTCCGTCACGTATTCATTCCCCGGGCCCGCGATCTTGTCGACTTTTGGGACCGTCTGGGTCCCGTAGGCGAGCGCGGCGATCGCCCAGGGCCCCCCGAGGCATAGGATCCTGTCCACCCCGGCGAGGTAGGCCGCGGCCAGCACCTCGTCCTTTAAATTCTTCATGGGCGTGGCGAGTATGATCTCATCCACACCGGCGATCTTCGCGGGGATCGCGGTCATGAGGACGCTCGAAGGGTAACAGGTGCGCCCGCCGGGCGCGTAGACCGCCGCCCTGGAAACGGGCCGCGCCGTCTGGCCCGCGCGGATGCCGTCGATGGAGACCGACCAGCTTTTGATGAGCCGTTTGGCTTCTTCCCTGTGGAATCTTTCGATGCGCGCCTTGGCGGCTTTGAGCGCCCAGAGGACGTCTTTGGGACAGCGCCGGAGGCCTTCGGCCATGCGGGCGCGGCCGGCAAAAAAATCAGACGGGCGCACCTTCACCCCATCGAACCGCAGGGAATAAGCGGACAGGGCGCGGTCGCCGTCTTTGATGACGCGGGAGATGATCTTTCCCACGGATCTCGCGAGGGCATTTGGATCGTTCATTTTCGTCGATAAAACAGAGATTATAATTATATCAAAATAGTGCTAATATCATCGGGGGACACCCTACTTAATTCAGTCAGAAAAGATCTTGAATTAAGTAGGGTGTCCCCTGACAACACAAAAGGAGGAAGTCATGAATCGAACCAAAATAGCGCTTGTGTCGCTCGGGATCGCTCTTTTTTCAGCGGGGATCCGGGCGGCGGATGAACCTGTTAAAATAGAATATACGGTCGTCGCGGTGGAAATAGAAGGGGCCAAGTTCTGGCTGCCGAACGATCTGATCGTGAACAAGGGCGACCCGATCAAGCTGAACCTGGTCAACAACATCAAGTCCGAACCCAACACTCACGGCTATTCCATCGATGAATTCGGGGTGAAGCAGGTGGTGGCGCGGGGCGAGACCCGGACCGTGGTATTCACGGCGAGCAAGGCGGGGCTTTTTAAGATCTACTGCCAGATGCACCCCAAGCACATCGGGGGGCGGCTTCTGGTCCTGGAGAAGTGATCTACTCTCTATTTTCTATTTTCCGTATAGATAGCGGGCAGAGAGCCCGCCTTCGCGCTTGAGGATGTCCTTCAGCTTTTCCCTCACATCATCGTAGGGGAACCTCAAGGCCGACACCATCCCGACCGCCGTGCCGCGCACCAGGGGGTCGGCATCCGAGAGTCCTATCTCAAGGACTCTGAATACGGACGGGTCCCAGGTCCGCGCGACAGCGCAGACGGCCTGCGCCCTGTATTCCGGAGCCCCTGACCTCAATACTTTTTCAAGATAAGGAAAAGACGTCTCCCCGATCCTTCCCAGGGCCGCCGACGCCGCTTCTTTGACCGAGGCCGAGCTGTCATAGATGTGGGGGGCGATGCTCCCGGCGTCCTGCGGGCGTCCCAGGTTCCCCATCGCGCCCAGGATCACGGCGGTCATCCCCTTGTTCCCGCCCGATTCCGCCGCGAGGGCCGCGGCCAGGGTCTCTCCCGCTTCCGACTCGAACGCCCGGCTCTCATCGAGCTCCCGGTCCAGATTCCCCAGGATCTTTCCTTTCTTGTCCCACAGGACCTTCAGGACTTTCTTGACCTCGTCCTGTTCATAGGACCCGCTCAACTCCTGCGGGGCGAATTGGAAAAGGAACCTCTCGGCGACGTCCGGCCGGGAAACGAGCGAGAATATCGCGGCGGATTCGAAATAAGTCTTCGTCGACATCCCCCGAGCCAGCTCGTTCTCGAAATCGGGCGCGGGCGATGCCGACGACAGGTAGACCTTCAGGGACTCGAGCGCGGTCATGCGTCCGGGCTCATATCCTTTGTCGCGGGAGAGGATCTTCCCGATGCCTGAAAATCCCGCCGCGCGGATCTTCGCGTCCTTGTCCTTCAAACAGCGGAAAAGTTCCGGCAGGGCGTCCGACGCTCCCAGATAAGGCAGCTGGGCCAGGAACCACGCCCGCCTTTCCCCCTTGGACTTTTTCAGTTCCTTGAGGATGGCGGGAGATGCGGAAGA
>MGUS01000028.1 GCA_001800085.1 Elusimicrobia bacterium RIFCSPLOWO2_01_FULL_60_11
CAACCCCGCGGCCGCGGCCAAGACCGGCACGCTCCGGTTTGGGCGCGTGTCCATCGTGGGGACCCGTTTCGAGCAGCCCATCATCGACCTTTCCACCGCTCCTATCTCGGCGACGGCTTTCGCCGAGAACAACCAGGACAACCCGGGCTATCCCTCGCTCGTCTCCAACCCGGCTTTTCAGGAACTCTATGACCTGCAGGATTCGGAGCTCAAGCGGCGCGAGCAGGCGCTCGCCATCCAGTACCGCCGCACGGGAGTGACGGTCGTCGACTCCACCGTCACGGTCAAGGAAGTGTTCACGCGCGGCCTGGATTTTTCCGAGCACGAGACGCTCAAGTTCTTCGTGCACGGGGACAACTCCGGCAATGAATTCATCTTCAGGATAGGCAACTCGGTCGTCAATTACCTCGAATTCAAGGCGCCCATGAATTTTTCCGGCTGGCGCCTCTATTCTCTGGACATCCTCGACAAGAACCGCGACGGCCAGCTCGACAGGAACGTCGCCAAGGATTTCAACGCTTTCTGGCAGAGGCGGGTGGGGGCGCCCTCCCTCCGCAACATCACGGAGGTCACCTACGGCATCGTCGTCCCGCCGGGAGCGGCGCAGGGCACGGCCAGCACCTTCTACTTCAACGAGGTGCACCTGACCGAATCCGTCAAGATCACGGGCAACGCCTACCGCGCCAACGCCGCTTTCAACTGGCCCAACTGGGGCTCCTGGGGCGGGTCCTGGCGCTATGTCGACCGCAATTTCCAGACGCTCACGTCGCTGGGCACAGGCGTGGACACCAAGACCGGCAGCGGGTTCCTGACCCTGAACCGCATGAAATTCCTGCCCGTCTCCAGCAACTTCAGCTACACGGAGACCGTCACTCCCCAGATCCAGACCCTCAACGACCCCAACATCCTCGTCTCCATCGTGGACGAAGGCAAGACCATCAACACCGCGCAGAACATGAACGGGAACCTGCTCCTCACCCAGCTCCCCCTCATCCCCGATATGATCAGGGGAAAACTCCTGAACGTGGATTTTTCCGCCGACCATTCCCTGGCCCAGAGAAGTGCTGGGGACCGCGAGGACGAGACCTTGAACTACCGCTACGGCACGAGCTACACATTCCCCTGGCAGCCGGACCTCCTGCCGGGCCGGTACTTCACTTTCAAACCCTTCCCGCAGGGCATCTCCTACAGTTTCAGCCAGACCAACTCCATCCTGCGCCTGCGCTCGGAGAACACCCAGACGCGGAGTGTGGGAGAGACCTACGGCCTTCGGACCCAGTTCCAGGTCATCCCGCAGATTTCGCTCAACCCCGCCTACACCCTGGCCCGCGCTTTCGAGGAAAGGGGCCAGCTCGACCTGAGCTCCGACACGGCGAAGACGGCTCCGCTCATCGCCCGGTCCTGGGGGAGCTACAATAAAAGTTTGGCCCAGAACGTCTCCCTGGCCGGGGGCCTGCGCTTGACCTCTTGGCTCTCGCCCGCGTTCAATTACACCGTGAATACGGCGGAGACCTACAACGTCAACGAGGTCACCTTCGGCACCGGCACTTTCAGGCGCGGCGACATCAAGAGCATCACGCGGAGCGCTTCGGGCGACGTCTCGGCCGGTGTGGCGCCCAAGGACATCTTCGAGATGATCCCCTACGTGCGCCTCATCAACCCGGCCATCAACTCTTTGAGTTTTTCGGGCGGGTACTCCATCGCCGACGGAGACGCGTATGAGAACCTGGACGGCGGCTTCGACTCCCGCGACAAGCTCTTCATCCGCGACAACGCTTTCGACCTGACGGGCATGAACACGAACGCCAAGCGCACTTCTCTCACCGCCTCCGACACCAGCCGCCTGGCCGGACGCTGGACGCCATTCGAGGGCTTCAAGTTCCTCAAGAACAGGAGATGGTCCCCCTTGAAGAACTTGAACACTTCCGGGACTTTCACCGAGACCAAGACGAACCGCGACACCACCGGGACCCTGAGCAAATCCTACAGCCGCATCTGGCCGGATTTCGTCTTCTCCACCACCGACATCGAGCGCCCGCTGTTCCTCGGGCGCTGGATCACCGACACCCGCGCCAACGGCAGTTACCAGGAGCGCCTGACGGAGAACCTGGGCCAGAACAAGTCCACGGGCAAGAGCATGGCTTCCGACGTCACTTTCACGGCCTTCCGCCTGCTCCAGTTCTCCGTCGGCTACACCAACTCGGTGACGGAGGACTTCAACCTCCAGACGCAGCAGCTCACCAGCCGCACCATCCAGAAAGGGTTCAACGGCCAGGTCATCACCACGCTCAAGTGGGGGAACTGGCGCTTCACGCCCCGCTACGACCAGCAGCAGAGCGAATCCGAGGACGGCACCGGCAAGAAGACGTCCGACCTGACCACGCGCAACGGGTCGCTCCAGGTCTTCGGCGACATCAACCTGCCGCGCTTCTTCCGCCTCCCGTTCGGCAAGCAGCTCTCGCTCTCCAACCGCCTCATCCTCACGTCGTCCTTCCGCTACGGCATGGTGAGGGACGAAGTGGACGACACCCACAGCGTCGACAACGCCGACTTCAACTTCAACGGCGACTTTGAGATCACGCCCAACATCCGCGCGGCTTTCGGAGGGGGCTACGCCCGCACCATGAACAAGACCAAGAAGGAGAACGATTTCCAGACCTACAGCTTCACGAGCCGGGTGACCATCCAGTTCTGATGAATCTTGGAGACACGCTTACTTATTTCAATGAATTAAGTGAAACATCCCTCCTGACAGGTAATTCATCGAAATAAGCAAGGTGTCCCCAAGATTCTTAGCCATCCTCAATCTTTTTTATCCACTCCGCTGCGCGGCCTGCGGCAAGGACCTGGCCTATGACTCGCCGTCAAGGATATGCGCTCCCTGCCTCGCGTCGATCCAAGAGATCCCGCCTCACCCTCGTCCCGCGTTCGTTCGGAGTTCTCTTCGCTATGAGGGGACGGCCAAAGATCTCATCCACAAGTTCAAATATTCCGGGAAGGACTACCTGGCCGGATCGTTCGCGCCTTACCTCAAGAGAGTGTGGCTCCAAGACGACGAAATGAAGACCGCGGATGTCATCGCTTGCGTCCCATCGCACCCCGCGCGCCTGCGGGACCGGGGATTCAACCCATCCGTTGCCCTGGCGCGCGAATTCGCCCAAGCGGTGGAAAAGCCCTATATCCCCGCGCTGGAACGAGTCCGCAACACCCCGAGCCAGACCGAACTGGGGCGTGAGGAGCGCGCCAGGAACATGGAAGGAGCATTCCGCGTGATCGACCCGGCGATCATCCGGGGAAAGCGGACGCTCCTGGTGGATGACGTCTGCACCACCGGCTCCACATTGAGCGAATGCGCCCGAACCCTGCGCCGGGCCGGTTCCGGGGAGGTTTTCGCCCTCACTTTGGCCCTTCAGAATTTGGTATAATAAGGCCCGCAAATCAGCCCAAGCATCTATAGGAGGAAGCGAACATGTCCGTCAAAGTAGGCATCAATGGATTTGGAAGGATCGGCCGCCTGGTGTTGAAGGCCGGTCTCAAGAACAAGGACCTGGATTTTCTGGCGGTCAACGACCTGACCGACGCCAAGACCCTGGCGTATCTCTTCAAGCACGACTCCACTTTCGGCATCTACCCCGGCGCGGTGGAAGCCAAGGGCTCGTCCCTCTTCATCGACGGCAAGGAGATCAAGGTCATCGCCGAGCGGGACCCCGCCAAGCTGCCGTGGAAGGCGCTGGGCGTGGAGATCGTCATCGAATCCACCGGCCGCTTCACCGACGCCGAAAAAGCCAAGGCGCACATCGCCGCCGGGGCCAAGAAGGTCATCATCAGCGCGCCCGCCAAGGGCGAGGACATCACCATCTGCATGGGCATCAACGAGGACAAGTTCGACCCCGCCAAGCACAGCGTCATCTCGAACGCCTCCTGCACCACCAACTGCCTGGCCCCCCTGGTGAAGGTGATGAACGAGAATTTCAAGGTGAAGAAGGGCCTCATGACCACCATCCATTCCTACACCAACGACCAGGTCATATTGGACTTCCCTCATTCGGACCTGCGCCGGGCCCGCGCGGCAGGCCTTTCCATGATCCCCACCACCACCGGAGCGGCCAAGGCCATCGGCCTGGTCATCCCCGAGCTCAAGGGAAAATTGAACGGCATCGCCATCCGCGTGCCCACGCCCAACGTCTCCCTCGTGGACCTGGCTCTGGAAGTGGAAAAATCGACCACCAAGGAAGAAGTCAACGCCGCCTTCAAGAAGGCTGCGGCGTCGGGGCCTCTCTCCAAATACCTCGCCTACACCGAAGAGCCCATCGTCTCCAAGGACCTGAACGGCGACGCGCATTCCTGCACCCTGGATGCCCTCTGCACCGACGTCATGGACGGGACCCTGGTCAAGGTCTTCGGTTGGTACGACAACGAGTGGGGTTACTCGAGCCGCGTGGTGGACCTGGCGGCCTACATCTCCAAAAAAAGCCTGGTCGCGGCTTGAGAACGATTCGGAACCTCCCGCTCCAGGGCAAAAAAGTCCTGGTGCGGGTGGACTACAACGTGCCCCTGAAGGACGGGGACATCACCGACGACACGCGCATCCGGGAATCCCTGCCCACGCTGGAACACTGCCTGAAAGCGGGCGCGTCCCTCATCCTCTGCGCGCACCTGGGGCGGCCCAAGGGCGCGGTGAACCCCAAGTATTCCCTGAGACCCGCCGCCGCCCGCCTTTCCGAACTCTTGAAAAAGCCCGTGGCCTTCGCGAATGACTGCGTGGGGCCGGAAGCCAAGTCCAAGGCCGCGGCTTTGAAGCCCGGAGAGATCCTCCTTCTTGAAAATCTGAGGTTCCACCCGGGAGAAGAAAAGAACGATGAATCGTTCGCCAAGGAGCTGGCTTCCCTTGCGCAGATCTTCATCCAGGACGCTTTCGGCGCCGTTCACCGGGCCCATGCCTCCACGTCGGCGGTGACGCAGTTCCTGCCCGCTGCCGCAGGGTTCCTGCTGGAAAAAGAGATCTCCACGCTCTCGCGCCTGCTCAAAGGCCCCGCGCGGCCTTTTGTGGCTGTCCTGGGCGGCGCCAAGGTCTCCGACAAGATCAAAGTCATCGAGAACCTCTCCAAGACGGCCGACTCCGTCGTCATCGGGGGCGCGATGGCCTACACATTCCTCAAGTCGCAGGGGATCTCCATTGGAAAATCACTGGTGGAGGACGACAAGACCGACCTGGCGAAAGAGATCTTGAGCTCCAAGAAGAACCTGATGCTGCCCGTCGACCACCGCGTCGCGCAGAAGATCGAGAAGGGAGCGCAGGTCCAAGAGACGAAAGGCCCGAGCATCGAACCGGACTGGATCGGCGTGGACGTGGGGCCCAAGACCTCCGAAAAGATATCGGCGGTCCTTTCGGGAGCGAAAACGATCTTATGGAACGGCCCGCTCGGGATCTTCGAGATCCCCGGATTTGCCAAGGGAACGACGGATTGCGCGGCGTCCGTGGCGGACGCCACCGCTAAAGGCGCGTTCAGCGTCGTGGGCGGCGGGGATTCTGTCGCCGCGGTGACCCAGGGCGGTTTCGCCAAGTCCATCTCCCACATCTCCACGGGCGGGGGAGCCAGCCTGGAATTTTTGGAAGGGAAAGTCCTGCCGGGTGTTGCGGCATTGGAGGGCGCGGTGCATGTATGAACTGATCCTGGGGCTTCACGTGTTGATCTGCGCGGTCTTGATGATCGTAATCTTGATCCAGACCGGAAAAGGCGCGGGCCTCTCCGGCATGTTCGGCGGGGGGAGCGATGCGCTTTTTAGCGCACCATCCGGGTCCGCTTTCCTGAAAAAAGCCACGGTGGGCCTGGCCGTGGGGTTCGTGGTCACCACGCTGTTCCTCACCATCCTGCACACGCGCAGGAGCGGCAGGAGCGTGCTCGAACGCGTCCCTATTCAACAGCAACAATAATGACTGCAACCAAAGATTTCCCGCCGAGACAAGGAACGAAGAGCGATGCGTGCTTGGGAAAGCACGTGAGCGATGAGTGACGCGGTCGCAGGCGGAAAGCTTTAGTTGCGTGAGCCGGGATGGTGGAATTGGCAGACACGTACGCTTGAGGTGCGTATGCCGAAAGGTGTGGGGGTTCAACTCCCCCTCCCGGCAGAATCCTTGAAAAAGCATCATAAGAATCTGCCGGGTCGTGCCGCTTCCAAAAACGCGAAGCGATTAGAAAGCGGCCTCCCGGCAGGATCTTTAAAAAAACTTTAGTGGATAACTCCGAACTCGCGACGCTCCAAAAGAACCTCCAGGCCGCTCAGGAAGAACTGGGGAAGCTCGAGCGCATCAAGCCCCTGGCCAGCGCCGCCGCAGCCGTGGTGCATGACGTGCGCAACTCTCTCGGCGTCATCCAGAGCACGGCGCAGTTCGTCTTGAGCAAACTCAAACCCTCCGCCAAGGAAAAAGAGGCCTGGGAGCTGGTGGAGCGCAACGTCGAGTCCATCCGCCATCTCCTGAAAGGTTACCTGGGCCTGGCCCGCCAGACCGAGAACGCCAAGGAACCCACCTCCATCAACGAACTGGTCGAGCGCGTCACCCACTTCATCGACGTCCAATGCGGCAAGAACAACATCAAGGTCGTCAAAGACCTGGCCGAGCCCTCGCCCCGCGTGATGGTGGAATCCTCCGCCGTGGAATCGGCGGTCCTGAACCTGAGCATCAACGCGATCGAAGCGATGGCGGGCGGCGGCACTTTAAAATTCATCACCGAGGCCAACGGCTCCGATAGATCCTTCCACCTGGTGATCGAGGACACGGGGCCCGGCATCCCCAAGGACGACCTGGAGAAGATATTCACGCCGTTCTACACCACCAAGGAAAAGGGCACGGGCATGGGGCTTTATTCCGCCAAGGCCATCGTCACGCAGAACAACGGCAGGATCCACTGCGAGTCGGAGCCCGGCAGGACCCGCATGGTCCTCACCTTCTTTTAATGGCCAAGACCCTCCTCATCGTCGACGACGACAAAGCGCTCTGCCAGGCGATGCGGCTTTTCCTGGAAGTGGAGGGTTACCGCGCGCTCGATTTCCAAAAAGGGGCCGACGCGCTCGCCTACATCGATCGAGAGCCCGTCCAGGCGGTGCTGCTGGACCTGGACTTGGGAGAAGGCGGGGACGAAGGCCTCTCGCTCCTCGAAAAGATGAAGCGGATGGATCCGCACCTGCCCGTCATCATCCTCACGGGCGATTCCACCGTCAAGGTGGCCGTGCAGGCCATGAAAGCCGGCGCCTACTATTACATCACCAAGCCCTTCGACAACGACGAAGTCATCGTGCTGGTGCGCAAGGCCGTGGACGAATACGACAAGTCCCGGCAGATCGAGATCCTCCGCGCGCGCACCTTGAACATCAAATTTCCCGTCATCGTGGGCGCCTCCGCCGCCGTCAAGGCCGCCATGGAGATGGCCGACCGCATCGCCCCCACGGAGCTGACCGTCGTCATCCACGGCGAATCCGGCAGCGGCAAAGAGGTCTTCGCCCGCCGCATCCACGCGCGCAGCCCGCGCAAGGACGGTCCTTTCGTGGCCGTGGACTGCGGCACGCTCCAGGAGACCCTGGTGGAATCCGAGCTTTTCGGGTATGAGAAGGGGGCATTCACGGGCGCGGACCGCCGCAAACTGGGCCAATTCGAGATCGCGTCGGGGGGGACCCTGTTTTTAGACGAGATCGGCAACCTTCCCCTGTCCGTGCAGGCCAAACTCCTGCGGGTGCTGCAGGAGAGGAAACTCCAGCACCTGGGCGGGCACAAGGAAGTGGACATCGACATCCGCGTCATCACCGCTTCCAACGCGAGTTTGGAAGAGATGATCAAAGCCGGGAAATTCCGCGAGGACCTTTACCACCGCCTGAACCAGTTCCTGCTGGAAGTGCCGCCGCTCCGCAAGCGCACCGACGACATCCCCGAGCTCGCGGCCTATTTTCTGAAGGCCGCCAACGAGGAGATGAAGAAGAGCGTGGGAGGGTTCTCGCCCGAAGCTCTCAAGGCGATGAAGGGCTATTCCTGGCCCGGCAACATCCGCGAATTCAAGAACGCCGTCTACCGGGCCGTGCTCCTGGCCGACGACGAAGTCAAGCCCGAACACCTTCAGATCATGCTCACCCGCGACAAGTTCGTGGAGAAGAGCCTCCAGGACTCGGAAGCGGGCAAAGGCATCTCCCTCAAGAAGGCCTCGCGCCACGCCTCGGGGATTTTGGAGAAGCAGCTCATCGAGCAGGCCCTCGAAAGCTGCGGGGGGAACAAGTCCCTGGCCGCCAAGCGCCTCAAGATCGACCGCAAAGCCCTCTACAACAAGCTCAAAAAATACAAACTCATCAAAAAATAGTTAAAGTAAACCTACTCTAAGGTTCG
The DNA here is from genome assembly GCA_001800085.1 of Elusimicrobia bacterium RIFCSPLOWO2_01_FULL_60_11. Taxonomy (GTDB): domain Bacteria; phylum Elusimicrobiota; class Elusimicrobia; order 2-02-FULL-39-32; family 2-02-FULL-39-32; genus 2-01-FULL-60-11. Next base: position 8,372 of record MGUS01000028.1, read on the forward strand.
GGAACGCCTAAGTCACGGCAGATTTTACGGGCTAGAAAGGGATGAACCTCGGCATGCCTAGGAACTGAAGACGTCTGATGGTTGGCAGAGTTCCAGAAGATGGAATGGCGGCCGCCTTCGCGAAAGAGCCGGCACCCCTGTGAGAGCAGATGCCGAACAAGTTCCCTTCTTTTCACTAAACTGCGATGGCGAGTTGTTCTTCTATGGCACGGCGGCCGTGCAGGCGGTGGGCGATGGCTCGGTTGGCTTCCAATACCATGATCAGAGCTTCTTTCAGATTTTTTTTGGCTTCAGCCAAGGTTTTTCCCTGCGTATTGACGCCGGAAACTTCTTCGACGTAACCTATATACCACTTGCCCCGCTTCTGATAAACCGCTGTGAATTGAGCAACCATACTGGCAATATACTACATGGAGTCCATCTTGTCAACGGCATGTATAAGTAAACCCTATTATTCATACAAGTTACGTTCGGGGAAATCAAGTTCATCCCAAGTAGATAGTTAAAGCATAGCTTTAAGTTATGGGTTTTCAGACCCATTTTAGTATTAAAGTATTACTTTAACTATGTTTCCAGACTGTGGTTAAATATCCACAATTGTGGATAAACTTCCCCATCAAAATACCCGCCAAAAACAGCAAATAAATACCCTATTATATCGCAGTAAATAAGCGCCATTATAGAGGTTATTCCGCCCTGTTATTTAGACAAAAATAAACCCTATTTAATTTGATTTAAACCTATATCCAACGATGTATTCAATCTCATTTTACTGTCATACAATACATTAATTTTGGCATTTTAATTGCTGTATATAGTATTGATCCAAAACCATGACTAAAATGAGCTTTAAGGCCCGCCTTAACTCCCTCCTCCAATCCCTCCCTCTGCTGGGGTCCTATTTTTTTACGCGCGCGCGCGTGCCCGCGCCCACGCGCCTGCCTGCGTGCGTTCCTAGCCCCCTCGGAAAATTTTTTGCCCCCGCATCAGACATGGCCCGGATCTTCGCGCTCCTTCTGCCGATCCTTTTCCTGGCCGGCCCCCTGCACGCCGACGTCAACGGCCCCTACTTCTCGACCAGCGTCATCAACATGACCGGCGTGGGCACGGTCGTCTGGACGGCCCCGGGGAATTCCTCCGGCACAGTGGACAACAAGCTCTCATCTGCCGCCGGGGGCAACTTCACCAGCAACTAC
>MGUS01000029.1 GCA_001800085.1 Elusimicrobia bacterium RIFCSPLOWO2_01_FULL_60_11
ATCCTTGCGAAATTCTGCTTTCGCAGGGTCATAAGTATCTCGATTTCCGTCAGCAGGAATGCATTTGCGCTGACATGTCAAAGAACTATAGGTACATCATAAAAAAAAGCCCGACCGAAGTCAAGCTTTTTCTTGGGAAATCTGGCCCGACGGAGATCTAGGCCGCTTCCACCCTTTTTATTTCGGGGATCTGTTCGGTGACGATGCGTTCGATGCCCGCTTTCAGGGTCATGGTGCTGGATGGGCAGGAGCCGCAGGCACCCTGCATGTGGACATAGGCCACGCCGTCCACGATCTCGCCCAATTCCACGTTCCCCCCGTCCATTTCGATGGCCGGGCGAATCATGTCCAGGGCCTCTTCCACCCTGCGGCGGAGGTCTTCCTGGGCGCCCACTGAGGCGGGCACCTGATTCTGTTGGGTTTCGGGCTTGGATTCTTGCATGCCTACATTATAACAGATGGGAGGGGATAAAGCTATGGGCGGGGCCGGGCGGAACTATGCCCACTGGACCTGGTTGCGGCCTGCGTTCTTGGCTTTGTAGAGGGCTTGATCCGCCTTCTTGAAGAGCTCGGATGAAACACCGCCGTCCTGCGGGAACGCGGCGCCTCCCGCGCTCAATGTGACTTTCCCTCCGGGCTGCTTTTCCATGCCCGGGAAGACGGATTGTTCCACCGCGCTCCGGATGCGTTCGGCCACGATCTTCCCTTGAGTGATATCGGCCTCCGGAAGGATGAGAACGAACTCCTCCCCCCCGTAACGGGCGGCTATCTCGTCTTCCCGCGCCGATTTTCTGACGAGATCCGCGATCCCCTTGAGAAGGATGTTTCCGGTGTCGTGCCCGTTATTATCATTGAAGATCTTGAAATGGTCGACATCGAAAATCACAAGGCTGAAGGGATGACCGTGCCTTTGGGCACGGGAAATCTCCTTCTCCATCTGGGCCTGGAAATGGCGGAGATTGTAAAGGCCGGTCAGAGGGTCGGTGATCGTCTCGGTCACGAGCATTTGCTGCTTTTCCTTGAGGCTGCGGGTCATGGAATTGAAGAACTGGGTCAATCTCCCGATTTCGTCCGAGCTCTGAACGGGAAGTTCCAGGTCGAGTTCCCCCGCCGATACCTTCTGAACGCCCGTTAGAAGAGTGCGGATCGAGGATAGGATGTCAAAGGCCAGAAGAAAGATGACCGAAAAGATGGCGGCAAATGCGGCCGAACCCGTCAGCCAGGCCGCCCGATGGGTTTTTCTGATCTTATCCCTCATCTGGGCTTGAGCGGCGTCCATTTTGACCCGATAGATGTCCACCATCTTTTCGCATTGATAATTAATGCGGTTCAGGCGAGATCTTCCGGTCACGGAGGCTCTTGAAACGTCTTTCTGGCTGATGATGGAAGCTTCCAAAGCCGCGCCGCCGCTGAAGAGGTCCAGGAGGCCGCGCTTTTGAACATTCCGTTCGGCCTCAACCGCGGTGCGGTAAAGGCCGATCATGGCCCGCACACCCTTGCGGTAACGCCCGGTATCCTGTTCGATCTGCTCCAATAGCTCTTCTTCCGTCTTGCCCTCCGCCAGGGCCTTCATTCTTTGGATCCATTCCTTCGCTTCCTCAAGTGCGTCCACTCCTTCGTCCAGAAAGCGCTTTTCATCGGTGACCAGGTAGCGGAAAATCAGGTCATCATAAAGGATGACATGGTACTTGATCTGTTCGGCCGTACGGATGGCGGTGAGGTTCTTATCGATGATCTCATTCATGTTCATCTCAAGGCCTTCCTGCGTACGCAGAAGGAAGATCAGCAGTCCGGCCATGAGGGCGATGAGGGAGAGGGACGCCGCTATGAATTTTGCCTTGATCGAGAGATTCATCGGCCTTCATTGATTCTAGCGGATTTCCGGCTTTCGGGAAAGTGACGAATTAAGTATAATGTTGAATTCGACGGCAGGTCTGAAATTACCGCCTCCCCTTTTCGATGATTGATATAAAACGGATCAAGGATAATCCCAAGTACATCCAGGACATATTCGCGAGCCGGGGGCAGACGGATCCGGACGGGCTCTCGGACATGCTCGCGCGGCACAAAGAACTGATGAACCAGGTTGAAGCCCTCCGCACGCGGCGCAACCAGGTATCGGAAGAATTCCAGAAGCTCAAAATGGCGGGGAAGGACACCGGGACCCTTTCCGGCGAAGTGGAAAAGCTCAAAAAAGACCTGCCCGAGAAGGAAAAGGATTTTGCGGATGTTGAGGCACGGCTGAACGACGTCCTGCTCCGCATCCCCAACGCGCTCCATGAATCGGTGCCCAAGGGCAGGAGCGCGGAGGACAACCCCGAGATCCGCAAGTGGGGCGAGCCCCGGAAATTCGATTTCGAACCCAAGCCCCATTGGGAATTGGGCGAGAACCTGGGAATTCTGGATTTTGAAGCGGCCGGCAGGATATCCGGGTCCGGGTTTGCGGCGCTGAAGGGTGCCGGAGCTGCGCTGGAGCGGGCACTGATCTCGTTCATGCTGGACCTGCACACGAAGGAGCACGGCTACAGCGAAGTGCTTCTGCCATACCTAGTGACGCCGGAGTCCATGAAAGGCACCGGGCAGCTGCCCAAGTTCGCGGATGAGATGTATAAGATGGCAGAGGACGACCTTTACCTCATCCCTACCGCGGAAGTGTCGGTGACGAACCTGCACCGAGGAGAGGTCCTGGACGAGGCCGCCCTGCCCCGGAAGTACGCAAGCTATTCGGCCTGTTTCAGGCGGGAAGCCGGCTCCTACGGCAAGGACACCAAGGGGCTCATCCGCAACCATCAGTTCAACAAGGTGGAGCTGGTGTGGTTCACCAAGCCCGAGACATCGTTCTCAGATTTGGAGGTTTTGACGAAAGATGCCGAGGACGTCCTCAAGAAGATCGGGATTCCTTACAGAGTGATCCAGCTCTGCAGCGGGGACACCGGGTTCGCCTCCGCCAAGACCTACGACCTGGAAGTGTGGATGCCGGGAGAGAAAAGATGGCGGGAGATCTCGTCCTGCTCCTGCTTCACGGATTTTCAGGCGAGGCGGATGAACATCAAATATAAGGACAAGGCCGGAAAGAAGGAGCTGCTGCACACTTTGAACGGCTCCGGCGTGGCCGCGGGACGGCTCTTCGCGGCGGTATTGGAGAATTTCCAGGAGAAGGACGGGTCCGTGTCCGTCCCAAAAATTTTACAGGAATACATCAAAATGGAGAAGATAAGGGTATGATCACCATGGAAGCCCCGACGAAGAACAAACAGCTGATTTCCTGGGTTCAGGAAGTGGAGAAGATGTGCCGGCCGGACAAGGTCGTGTGGGTGAACGGCTCCGATGCCGAGAAAAAGCACCTGGAAGAAGAGGCCTGCTCCACCGGCGAACTCATCAAGCTCGACGAAAAGAAACTGCCGGGCAGTTTCTACCACCGCTCCAACCCCAACGACGTGGCGCGGACCGAGAGCCTGACCTTCATCTGCACCAAGTCCAAAGAGGACGCGGGACCCACCAACAACTGGATGGCGCCCGCAGAGGCCTACAAGAAAGCGGGCGAGATCTTTTCGGGTTCGATGAAGGGCCGCGCCATGTATGTGACCCCCTTCTCCATGGGACCCGTGGGTTCCAAACTCTCCAAGATCGGCGTGGAGATCACGGACAGCATCTACGTGGTGCTCAACATGCGCATCATGACGCGCGTGGGCGAGCCCGTGCTCAAAGTGCTGGGCGAGAACGGGCAGTTCACCAAATGCCTCCACTCCAAGGCCGACTTGGACATCAAGCGGCGGCTCATCCTCCATTTCCCCGAAGACAACACCATCTGGAGCGTGGGGTCGGGATACGGCGGCAACGCCCTGCTGGGGAAGAAATGCCTTGCGCTCCGCATCGCGAGCTGGCTGGGCAAGACCGAGGGCTGGATGGCGGAGCACATGCTTATCCTGGGCATCGACAGGCCGGGCAAGGAAACCAAATATATCACGACGGCCTTCCCTTCGGCGTGCGGCAAAACGAATCTGGCCATGCTTATCCCGCCCGAGGGCTATATCGCCAAAGGTTACAGGGTTTGGACCGTGGGAGACGACATTTCCTGGCTCAAGATCGGTCCGGACGGCACGCTCCGCGCCATCAACCCGGAAGCGGGGTTCTTTGGCGTCATCCCCGGCACCAACTCAAAATCCAATCCGAATGCCGTCAAAACCATCCGGAAGAACACCATCTACACCAATGCCGCTCTCACCCCCGATAAGAACGTGTGGTGGGAAGGATCTGACGATCCCGCGCCCGCTGAGGCGACGGATTGGAAAGGCAATAAGTGGAAGCCGGGTTTAAAGGACGAAAATGGAAAACCTGTTGTGGCCGCGCACCCCAACAGCCGCTTCACGGCCCCCGCCGGCCAGTGCCCCTGCATTTCGCCCAAGTGGGAAGACCCGGAAGGCGTTCCCATTTCCGCCATCCTTTTCGGCGGCAGGCGCGCCAACGTGATGCCGTTGGTGTTCGAGACGCTTTCCTGGAACCACGGGGTATTCTCCGCGGCCACGGTGGGCTCCGAAAAGACCGCGGCGCAGGAAGGTACGGTGGGCGAGATCCGCAGGGACCCCATGGCCATGCTCCCCTTCTGCGGCTACAACATGGGCGACTACTTCGCGCACTGGATCGGCATGGGCAAGAAGATCCCGAAGCTCCCGAAGATCTTCCATGTCAACTGGTTCCGCACCGACGACCATGGGAAGTTCATGTGGCCCGGCTTCGGCGACAACATGCGCGTGCTGGACTGGGTGCTGGACCGCTGTGAAGGCAAAGCGGACGCGGTGCAGACCCCCATCGGATTCGTCCCGAAGGCGTCCGGCATCAACACGGAAGGCCTAAACCTGGCCCCCGGCACCATGGAAAAACTCGTGGCCGTAAACCAGGCCGAATGGCGCGCCGAGCAGGCCGACCAGGAGAAGTTCTTCAAGACCTTCGGCGAGCGCTTCCCCAAAGAGCTCTGGGACGAGTTCAATTCCCTGAAAAAACGGCTGGGCTGATCCTTGGCACACATTTCTACACAAGTTGACATAATTACCCCCTCCTAGACCCCGCCCGGCTTTCCTAGAGTATAACAGCCAGGCCCGAAAGGGCTTGAATAACTGTGGTATAACTGTTATACTTGTGACCAACTTTGAATTTGATGACAACAAGAATCGCTCTAATAAAGAGCGTCATGGCGTCGATTTCTATGATGCCTAATATCTTTGGAAAGTTGACAATTTTATCATCGATGTTGAAAGCCGCGGCGAGCCCCGGTCTGCGATTATAGGGATGATCCATGAAAAACATTATGTGGCTGTATTCACAATGCGAGGTCAAAATGTCCGGCTCATCAGCTTCCATCGGGCTGATAAAAGGTTGGTAAAAATCTATGAAAAGTTTGTCAAGGAAAAAGAGAATTCCTAAAATCACAACGGAAGAATTTGACCGCAAAGCTGAAGCAGGAGAAGACATCACGGATTATTTTGATTGGAAAACCGCACGCGTCACCATCATCAAACGCGTCAACATCGACTTCCCCGATTGGATGGTCAAGCGGCTGGATCAGGAGGCAAAAAAACTCAACATATCGCGCCAAGCAGTCGTGAAAATGTGGGTGAATGACCGGCTCTCCCGCAAGGCGGCTTGATTTGGCAGTGAAATCGGATTCTCTTAAACGCTGCCCCTGGCCTGTGGCCGGGGATGCGCTCTACCTCAAGTATCACGATGAAGAGTGGGGTGTGCCTGTCCGGGATGACCGGAAGATATTTGAGTTCCTGGTGCTGGAAGCGTTCCAGGCGGGGCTTTCCTGGCGGACCATCCTTTATAAGCGCGAGAATTTCCGAAAGGCCTTTACGGGGTTCGATTACAGGAAGGTGGCCAGGTTCGGGAAGAAAGAGACCGCCCGGCTGCTGAAGGACGCGGGCATCGTGAGGAACCGGGCCAAGATCGCTGCCACCATCAACAACGCCAACCGGTTCCAGGAAGTGCAGAGAGAATTCGGGACATTCTCCAAATACATGTGGTCCTGGGTCGGCGGCAAGCCCATCCGGCACAAACTCAAATCCATCAAAGATTTTCCCACCTGCATCCCGGAAGCTGAATCTTGGGCCAAGGACCTGAAGGCCCGGGGCTTTAAATTCCTGGGTCCCACTGTCATCTACGCGCACATGCAGGCCGCGGGCATGGTCAACGACCATACCGTGGATTGTTTCCGTTACTCGAACTGAATCAGATTATTTGAAGCTGTTGATGAGCGCTGTAGCGGTCTCTTTGTCGAGGCCGAGCTTCTGCTTTGCGGGGGGGCCGAACTTATATGCGGGTTCGAGCTCCTCGTATGTGGGGATCGAAGTCTTATAGAAGACCCCGGTGGCGATGCGGTTGTCCGGCTGTTTGGCGGCGGCCATGGCGGCGTCCCAACTGCCGGTATCGTGGCCTTCGGCCTGCAGATCGTACACTCTTTCCCTGAACCAGGGATAGGTGTTGACCTTGTTGTAGGTGACGCAAGGGCTGAAAACATCCACCAATGAAAATCCTTTGTGCTTGATGGCTTCGGTCATCACTTCGGCCATGCGCTCCCCCGAGCCCGAGAAAGCGCGTCCGATGAAGGTGGCTCCGGAGACGAGCGCCAACTGGATGGGATTCAGGGGGTTCTCAATGGAGCCTTCGGGTGTGGACTTTGTCTGGGTGTTGAGGGTGGTGGTGGGTGAGGCCTGGCCGGTGGTCAGGCCGTAGATCTGGTTGTTCATGACGATGTAGGTGACGTTGATGTTCCTGCGCATGGCGTGGATGAAGTGGCCGATGCCGATGCCGTAGCCGTCGCCGTCGCCGCCCGTGATGATGGTCGTCAAGTCGGGGTTCCCTAAGCGCGCGCCCTGCGCGACCGCCACCGAGCGGCCGTGGAGCGTGTGCATGCCGTAGGAGCCGAAAAAGCCGGGCAGGTTGGAAGAACAGCCGATGCCGGAAACGACGATGACGTCTTTAGGGTCCAAGCCCAGCGTAGCGCAGGCCTTCTGCAGGCCGGCCAGCACGCCGAAATCGCCGCAGCCCGGGCACCAGTCCGGTGCGATCTTGGATTTGAACTTTGCGACGTCAAGCGTTTCTGTGGGCATTTTTAAAATTCTCCTTACCTTTTTCCGGCCAGCTCGGGGGTCTTGGCCCCTTGGAGCAGCGACTTAGCCTTGGCGTGGACCATTTCCGGGCCGAAGGGCTCACCGTCGTATTTCCTCAAATGGTTCTCGATGGAAAGGCCCGTTTCCTGGCGGATCAGCCTTTCGAGCTGGCCGGAGAAGTTGGCTTCAACGATGAGTGTCTTTTTGCAGGATCTCAATATTTTGGAAATGGCGTCGGACTGGAAGGGCCAGAGGTACTTGATGTTCAGGTGATTGACCTTGACCCCTTCTTTTTCCAGGCGGTGGATGGCGTCCCGCACCACGTTGTAAGTGGAGCCCCAGGTGATGAATGTCAGGTCCGCGCCGGCCGGGCCTTCCACCTTGGGATCGGGGAGGTTCTTCAATGCCGTGTCCATCTTGCGCATGCGCTTGTCCATCATGACGATGCGTTTGGCCGGGTCCGTGAAGACATCGGAGATGACCACGCCGTCCTCGTCGTGCTCGTCCGAGGCCGCGGTGTACATCATGCCGGCCATGCCGGGGAGCGCGCGGGGCGAGATGCCGGAGGGCGTGGAAAGATAGCGCTTATAAGTCCCGCTGCCGTTGCTGGCATCCTTCACCATCTCTCCGCGGTCGATCTTGACCTTGGAGAAGTCCAGGTCGTCGATGGTCTCATAATGCTCGGAAAGGAGGAGGTCGGAAAGGAGGATGACGGGGCACTGGTAGATCTCGGCGAGGTTCAAGGCTTCGGCGGTGGTGTAAAATGCGTCTTCGACGGTGGAGGGAGCGATGATGAATTTGGGGAAGTCGCCCTGGGAAGCCCCGAGAGCCTGGAAGAGATCGCCCTGTTCCTGCTTGGTGGGCAGCCCCGTGGAAGGCCCGCCGCGCTGGCAGTTGACGACGACGACGGGGGCTTCGATCATGGAGGCCAGGCCGATGGCTTCGGTCATGAGCGCGAACCCGCCGCCGGAAGTGCCGGTCATGGAGCGCGCGCCCACATGGCCCGCGCCCACCGCCATGTTCATGGCGGCGATCTCGTCCTCACACTGCTTGACGACGATGCCGTACTTGGGGCCTTTGGGAGCCAGCCAGTGCAGGATGCCGGAAGCCGGGGTCATGGGATAGGCCGAATAGAATTTGCAGCCGCCGGCCACCGCGCCCAGGGCGATGGCCTGGTTGCCGGTCAAGAACATCCTCTTGGTGCCGGTGAGCTGCCAGGTGTACTCCACTTTCTTGAAATTTTCCTTGGCGAAGTCGAACCCCGCCTGGGCCGCGCCCACATTGGCATCCACCACGGCGTCGCCCTTCTTCTTGAAGGTGCTGATGATGACGTCCTTGACCGCGTCGAAAGGCAGGTTGGCCACGAAGGAGAGGACGCCGAGAGCGACGGTGTTCTGCATGATGGGGCTTTTTCCGAACTTGGCGGCGATGGCGGAGGAGGGGATGCCGAAATCGTTGACGCCTTTGGGGAGGGCCGCGGCGTCGAGCTTTATCTTTTCCTTATTGTAGATGATCCCGCCTCCCGGAGTGACTTCGGCCGCGTGGCGGGCGATGGTGTCCTGGTTCAAGGCCACCAGGAAATCGCACTGGTCGCCCTGGGACCACACCTTTTTGGCTCCGATGCGGATCTGCATGTTGATGTGGCCGCCGCGGATGACGGACTGGTATGAATTGTAGGCGTAGACATAAAGGCCCTGGCGGGAACAGGCCTTGGCCAGGGTCTCTGCGACGGAGGCGATACCGTCGCCCGCGGCTCCGCCGACACGGACGGATACCTTTCTGGGAGACAGCGTTGTGGAACTGGACATAAATGGGGCTCCTATTGAGAGGTTCTAAAGCGTTGTAAGCATTGCATTGTAGCAATTGAGTCAGTTTCTGTCAAATTCCCTGCGGCCGCCGAAAGCGCGGGAGAGGGTGAGTTCGTCCATGTATTCCAGCTCGCCCCCGGCCGGAAGGCCCTGGGCCGGCCGGGTGATCTTGATGCCTCCGGGGCGGCCGTTGCCCCGGATCTTAGAGGACAGCGCTTCGATGAGATCGGCCAGGTACTGGGCGGTGGTCTCGCCTTCGATGTCGGAATTCAAGGCCAGGATGACTTCGGTGACGGGTTCCTCTTCCAGGCGCTTCATAAGGGAGGCGATCTGGAGGTCCTGGGGACCGATGCCTTCCAAAGGCGAGAGCGCGCCCCCGAGGACATGGTAGATGCCCCGGAAATCCTTGATGCGGCTCACTGCCAAGACATCCTGGGAGTTCTCCACCACGCAGAGCACCGCGCGGTCCCGGCCGGAATCCCGGCAGATGCCGCAGGGGGATGAATCGTCCCAGTGGCCGCAGACCTGGCAGGGACGCATCTGGCGGTGCGCTTCCTGGAGGACCTGGATGAACACCTTCATCTCTTCCTCCGGCATGCGCAGGATGCGGTAGGCCATGCGCTCGGACATCTTGGGCCCGACGGAAGGGAGCGTGCGGAGGATGGCGACGAGTTTTTCGAAGGATTCCGGCCGCTTCATCAGGACCCCGCCGTGTGGCGGGTGACTTTGCCGTGGAAGACGCTCAAGAATTTCTTGGTGCCCTCATCCTCGATGGCATCTTCGATGGGAGAAGGCGTGCCCTCGATGGGCTCAAAGGTCTCACCCTGGTCCATGGCCTCGAAGGTGGAGTGGAGCTGTTCCACCACCACGGTGTCGTCGTCTTCCAGGGAGTCCTCGGCTTCAGGGGCCGAGGGCGGCCTGACGAGAGGTCCCGTGACCAGCTTGAAAGTGAGAGGCACTTTTTTGTTGAGTTCGGCCGAGATGACGCCTTCCAGGAACGCGGCGTTGCGCTTGGCGTTCTCCAGGGAGAACTCCTTGACGAAGCCCAGTTCCGCTGAGGCGCCGCTCCAGCCGGGCGCGGCCTGCTGGAGCGTGGGGTAAAGGGAGGGTTTCTCATTCTGGACCCGCGCGAGGATGCGGGGCCAGACCTGGTTCAAAGCTGGAACGGAAGATGGTGCGGGCGCAGGGGCCGGGGGCGCGACTGACGCCCGCGGCGGCGCTACGGACGGTGCAATGACCGGTTTTGGGGAAGGCGTGTGAGGCATACCCTTTTCAAGTTTTTCCAGGCGGTCCAGGATTTCGGGGACATCCAGGGCTTCCTGGCAGAGTT
>MGUS01000030.1:0-1103 GCA_001800085.1 Elusimicrobia bacterium RIFCSPLOWO2_01_FULL_60_11
GCGCGCTAAAGGAGATTCGAACATGAGAACGGTCATCGGCATCACGGGCGCTTCGGGGGCGCTTTTCGGCGCGGAGTTCCTGAAAACCTGCCCGGGCGAGCGGTATTTGATCTGCTCGCGCTGGGGAAAATCGGTCCTGGCCCAGGAAACCGGGCTCACGCTCGACGACTTGGCGCCTTATGCCAGGAAGGTCTTTTCCAACGACGACCTTTCCTCTCCTCTGGCATCCGGCTCCAACGATTTCGACGCCATGGTCATCGTCCCCTGCTCCGTCTCCACACTCTCCAAGATCAGTTGCGGCATATCCGATTCCTTGATGACCCGCGCGGCCTCCGTGGCCCTGAAAGAGAAGCGCAAGCTCATCCTCTGCCTGCGGGAAACGCCGCTTTCCTCCATCGTCTTGGAGAACGCGCTGAAACTTTCTCAAGCCGGGGCCGTGGTCATGCCGCTCTCGCCTTCCTTTTACCAGGATGCCCGCACGGTCAAGGACCTGGCCGTCCTCTTCGCCCGGAGGATCGCGCGCTTGATCGACCCCTCCGTCCCCGCCGAGGGGTACAAAGAGGAAGCCCTCTAAACCTTTGACCCTTCCCGAATACTTGAAGGCCCTGGAGACCCGGGGCTCGCTCAAAAAAATATCCTGCGAGGTGGACGCCGACCTGGAGATATCCGAGATCATCGGGCGGCTCTACCGGGGTGACGAACGGGACAATGTCCCCGCACTCCTTTTTGAGAAGGTGAAGGGGTCCTCTTTTCCCCTCGCCATCAACCTGCTCGGCACGCGGGACCACGTCCGCCTAGCCCTGGGCGGAGACCCTGAAAGCGTGAGCGCGCGCATCGCCGCGTCATTGGAAGATTTCAAGAAGCAGGCGCCCAAAGGCAAGATCGCCTCCTGGCTCTGGAACAACCGGGGGTTTTTGAAGAACGCGCTCGCCGCCCGGCCCAAAACATCTTCATCGGCTCCCTTCAAGGAGGTCGTAAAGACCGGAGCGCAGGTCGACCTGGGAGAGTTCCCGGTCATCAAATGCTGGCCCAAGGACGGGGGAAAATTCATCACGGCGGGGCTCGTCTTCACCAAGAACCCCGCCACGGGCGAGCGCAACTGC
>MGUS01000030.1:1116-1958 GCA_001800085.1 Elusimicrobia bacterium RIFCSPLOWO2_01_FULL_60_11
TCCAGGTCCATTCTGAAAATGAGATAGGGCTCCACTGGCAGATCCAGAAAGGCGGCGGGTTCCATTTCGCGGAAGCTCAGAGGCTGGGCCAGCCCCTCGAAGTCGCCGTGGCCATAGGATGCGACCCGCTTTTGTGGCTGTCAGCCATATTTCCCCTGCCCGAGGGCATGGATGAGATGTCCATCGCCGGTTTCTTGAGGGGAAAATCCGTGGAGATGGCCTCCTGCGATTCCGTTTCTTTGGAAGTCCCGCGCAGCGCCGAGATCGTCATCGAAGGCATTGCGCGGCCCGGCCGCACGGCGATGGAAGGGCCTTTCGGCGACCATTTCGGTCACTATTCGCACGCTTCCCCATTTCCCGTCCTGGAGATCCGGTCCATATCCCACAAGAAGAACGCGGTGTTCCACGCGGCGGTGGTGGGCAAGCCGCCCCAGGAAGACAAGGCCATGGGGGAAGCGGTCTCCATGCTCTTTCATCCGCTCATCAAGCTGATGAAGCCCGAACTCCGCGGCCTCTGGGCTTATTTCGAAGCGGGTTTCCACAATCTCCTGGTGGTGAGCTGTGTCCAGAGATATGAGAAGGAAGGATTGAAAACAGCCCTGGGGCTTTTGGGCGAGGGACAGCTCTCTCTCACCAAGTGTCTTATCCTCATGGACCCTGCCGTTCCCGTGAGCGATTTCAGGGCGGTGCTGCGCGCCATCCGGGAACATTTCAACCCGGAGGAGGATTTCATCCTTTTACCCGGGACATCGCAGGACACTTTGGACTTCACGGGGCCGAAGATAAACAGGGGAAGCAAGATGATCATCGACGCCTCACGGTCCTTCCCACCTCTCCCCCGT
>MGUS01000030.1:1996-3743 GCA_001800085.1 Elusimicrobia bacterium RIFCSPLOWO2_01_FULL_60_11
CATAAAGGTGAATTCCGGCAGGCAGTCGGCAGACTGCAAGGACATCCTGAAGAAAGTCCTCGACCGTTCGGAAGTCCAGGGGTTCAAGTTCATCGCGCTTGTGAGCGAGGACGTGCCTTTGGATGATGATGTGCTTCTGATCTGGGGTATTTTTACGCGGTTCGACTGCGAGAAGGATGTTCTTTTTCCAAGGACTGAGCTTCGAGGGGTCCGCGCGGTCTGTTCGGGCCCCATGGGGATCGATTCGACCTGGAAGAAGGGCTACCCCGAGCCTGTGGAGATGTCTCCCGAGGCCGTCGAGAAAGTCACCCGCCGCTGGAAAGAGTACGGGCTGGATTAGCGGCTTCCCTTAGAACCTCGGCCAGATTTTCCTTCAGGTTGTTCTCGCCCAATTCCAGGAGTTTTCCCGACTTCTCCAGAACGGTCAAGGGCTGCATGTGGATGCCCGATATCATGAGCCGTATCCCGGCCCTGGAACACTGTCTGTGCATCTCGTCCAGCACATGGAGGCCTGTGGCGTCCATATAGAGGACGTCCTTCATCTCCAGGGCCAGGACCTTGGGCTTCTTGGCCGTGATCCGGATGAGCTCCATGAGCTGGTTCGCGGCTCCGAAAGAAAAACTCCCATGGACCGAGTAGATCTCCACATCGTCGGGGACCGGCAGGGCCTTCAGTTCCGAGGGGATCTCGCCGTCCCCGTTCTCCGGGTCGTTCATGTCCTTCTTCAAATCGCGCACCTGGGTCAGTTCGATGATCTTCCTCATGAAAAGGAAGACGGCCAGGACCATCCCCACCTCCACCGCCACGGTCAGGTCGATCAGCACGGTCAAAAGAAAAGTGATGAGCATGACGGCGATGTCGCTCCGGGGCGCTGACAGCATCGAGCGGAAAGACCTCCATTCGGACATGTGGTAGCTCACCACGACCAGGATCCCGGCCAGGCAGGCCATGGGGACATGTCCCGCCAAGTTGCCGGCCGCGATCAATATGACGAGAAGGACCAGGGCGTGGACGATGCCCGCCACGGGCGTGCGTCCCCCGTTCTTGACGTTGGTCGCCGTGCGCGCGATGGCCCCGGTGGCGGGGATGCCCCCGAAAAAGGGCGAGACCATGTTGGCCGCTCCCTGGGCGATCAACTCCATGTTCGATTTGTGCCGCCCGCCGATCATCCCGTCGGACACCACCGCGGAGAGCAGGGATTCGACGGCCGCAAGGAGAGCCACCGTGACGGCCGATGGGAAGACCTGCCGCAGGAGGTCCAGGGACAAGTTCGGGATAGAAGGATGCGGGAGACCGCTCGGGATGGCCCCGAACCGGGTGTGGATCGTTTCCACGGGCAGGTTGAAGACCGCCGCGGCCGAGGACGCGATGACAAGGGCGGCCACGGGGCCGGGCACTTTGTTCCAGCGCTTGGGCCAGAGCGTGATGCAGAGCACCGTGAAAAGCCCCACGGCCAGGGGCCAGAGGCTCGCCGTGCGTGACGCGTGGAAATAGGCGCCCCATTTATCGAGGAAATCCGCCGGCGGGGGCGCCATTTGAAGCCCGAAGAAATCCTTGACCTGGCTGCTGAAGATGATGACGGCGATGCCGGAGGTGAAGCCGGTGATGAGGGGATAGGGAATGAAGCGGATCAGGCCGCCCAGGCGGAAGAGCCCCATCGCGATGAGGAGGAGTCCCGCGATTAATGTGGCGGCGGCCAGGCCGTCGTAGCCGAACTTGGCGATGATGCCCGCGACGATGACGACGA
>MGUS01000030.1:3877-4086 GCA_001800085.1 Elusimicrobia bacterium RIFCSPLOWO2_01_FULL_60_11
CTTAAGGCAGACGATGAGTTTTGGAACGAACAGGGGAGCTTTTTAGACGGCTGAGCTGAACTTCTGGTTGGGGTCGACGGTCACGCCGGGACCCATGGTGGAGCAGAGCGAGATGCTCCTTAAATAACTTCCCTTGGCTGTGGAGGGTTTGGCTTTGAGCAGGGTGTTGATCAAGGCCCGGGCGTTCTCCGCGATGTTCTGGGGAGTGA
>MGUS01000030.1:4118-5118 GCA_001800085.1 Elusimicrobia bacterium RIFCSPLOWO2_01_FULL_60_11
CCGGCGTCGTCGTTCTTGAACTCGATGCGCCCGCCCTTGAGCTCCTTGACGGCGCGCCCGACTTCGAAAGTCACGGTCCCGGACTTGGGGTTGGGCATGAGTCCCTTGGGTCCCAGGACTTTTCCGAGCTTGCTCAGGTCCTTCATGGCGTCGGGCGTGGCCACGAGGATGTCAAAATCCATCCAGCCCTTCTGGATCTTCTCGATCAGGTCCGCGTCCCCGAAGAAGTCCGCTCCGGCGGTCTCGGCTTCCTTGAGTTTCTCGCCCTTGGCCACCACGGCCACCTTGCGGGTCTTGCCGGTGCCCGCGGGGAGGACCACGGTGCCTCTCACGGTCTGGTCCGTCTGCTTGGGGTCGATGCCCAAGCGGACGTGGATCTCGATGGTCTCGTCGAACTTGGCCTTGGAGGTCTCTTTCACCATCTTGGCGGCCTCATCCAGCGCGTAGCGCTTCTTGGGGTCTATTTTCTTTGCCAGTTCCGCGGTTCTTTTTCCCATTTTAATGTCCTTTAACCGATCTCGATGCCCATGCTCCGCGCGGTGCCTTCCACCATGCGGGAGGCAGCGCCCATGTCCTTGGTGTTCAAGTCGGGCATCTTGCGCGCCGCGATCTCTTCCACCTGTTTACGGGTGATCTTCCCCACCTTGTTGCGGTTGGGCACGCCCGAAGCGGTGGCTAGGCCGGCCGCCTTCTTGAGCAGCGAGGAGATGGGGGGCATCTTGGTGATAAAAGTGAAGGAGCGGTCCTCGAAGACCGTGATGACGGCGGGGATGAGCATGCCCGCCTCCATGGCCTTGGTGCGTTCGTTGAACTGCTTGCAGAAATCCATGATGTTGACGCCGTGCTGGCCGAGCGCGGGGCCCACGGGCGGCGCGGGGTTGGCCGCGGCCGCGGGGATCTGGAGTTTGATCTGGGTCTTGATTTTCTTTGCCATCTTCCTGCTCCTTAATCTGTCATGCCCGTGAAAACGGGCATCCATTGATTCCCGCTTTCGCGGGAA
>MGUS01000030.1:5371-5471 GCA_001800085.1 Elusimicrobia bacterium RIFCSPLOWO2_01_FULL_60_11
GGTTTGACCCCGCCCAGGAACCCGGTGACTCCGGGGGTGTTGCGCACGAGCCAGTAGGTCTCGTTGTCGATGGTCATGTCGGCCAGCACGTAGCCCGGGA
>MGUS01000030.1:5538-6488 GCA_001800085.1 Elusimicrobia bacterium RIFCSPLOWO2_01_FULL_60_11
GATCTGGAAGACCCTGTTCGTCAGGTTCTGGTTGGCGATCAGCTTTTCCAGCGTCGCCTTCACCTTGTCCTCATGGCCCGAATAGGTGTGGATGACGTACCAGGAGCGTGTTCGATTCTCTGTTGCCGTTGCCACTTTTTGAAGTCCTCCCGTCAGATGATCCAAGAAACGAGTTTAACGAAGAACATGTCGATCAAAGCCACGAACACGGACAAGATGCCGATCAGGACGATGATGACGAGGGTGGAGCCCATCACTTCCTTGCGGGAGAGCCAGGTCACCTTCTGGAGCTCGGCGTAGGATTCGCGGAAGAACGCGGTGAGCTGTTCGATCATCGAAGGGTCACTCGACCGTGGTCTTGTTCTTTTCGAGGATGAGGCCCACGATCAAGAGCGCCACGGTGCTCACGACGGCCAGGATCAGCCCTCCACCCACGAAGTCGAGCCCGCTCACGGACGCTTCAAAGCCCATGCGCCGCACGATCTTGGTGAGGACGGTGAAATACTGCTCCCCCAGGAGGGTCTGGAGCTTCTGCAGGAGCTGCTGGCCGAAGATATCCGTCAAGTATCCCATGATCTCGTTCAGAACGCTCCCGATCTTCTGCATCTTCCTGAAATAAAGGGCTTCGCAGGCGAGGGCCACCACCGAGGAGAAGATGAAAGCCCGGCCGCGGATGCGTCCCGAGAGGTGCTGGAAGGCCGCAACGGTCACGCCCATGACCCCCACCAGGAGGATGCCGATGCCGTAGACGCTCTCGATGCCTTTGAGGGAATAGAACCAGACGGTCACCCAGGGCACGAAGGCGGATATCGCCAAGACCAAGGATATGGCGCCCGCAAGATAATTCAGGAACATAGTGTGTTCTCCTTCAATGCCGTCTCGGGAGCGGAGGGACTTGAACCCCCAGTCCTGGTTTTGGAGACCAGTGGTTTGCCAATTAACCGACGCTC
>MGUS01000031.1:0-140 GCA_001800085.1 Elusimicrobia bacterium RIFCSPLOWO2_01_FULL_60_11
TCTCACGAATATTACTTTCAGTATTTTTAACATCTTGTTCGTTATATCCATCATTGGATTGTTTCAGGTTCTGAACTTCAACAATCCTCCTTTGAATCTTCTCAATTGCTCGTTCAATTTCCAATTTATCTTTAAAAATC
>MGUS01000031.1:180-898 GCA_001800085.1 Elusimicrobia bacterium RIFCSPLOWO2_01_FULL_60_11
CCTAATCAACCTCCTAGTAACTTTTACCTTCGGTGCTTGAAAAATCCTTTCAGGAGCCGGGCGGATTCCGCCTTGCAGACTCCCCGGGTGATTTTGAACTTGTGGTTCGCGGGCTTGATATCGGGACAGCCCCATACCACCCGTTCGACCCGGGCCCAGACCAAGGCCCCCCGGCACATGGCGCAGGGTTCTTTGGTCACATAGAGGATTATACCATTTAGACGGTAATTCCTTAGCTTCTTAGATGCGCGGCGCAGGCAAAGGATCTCGGCGTGGGCGGTGGGGTCGTTCAAAGATATCGGGCGGTTGTGGGCAGAGGCGATCCTTTTGCCGTCGCGGACTGCCACGGCGCCCACGGGGACTTCTCCCGCCTTGGCGGCCTTGCGGGCCTCGGCCAGGGCGGCCTTCATCCAGAAGATATCGTCAGGCAGGGGTTTTGGCAAAACGATCGGGAGAGTAAGGTTCTAGATCGAAGGAGGACTTGCCTTTGAGGAGTATGTCGGAGAATATCTTGCCCGTGACAGCGGAAAGGAGGATGCCGTTCCTAAAATGCCCCCCC
This sequence comes from Elusimicrobia bacterium RIFCSPLOWO2_01_FULL_60_11, assembly GCA_001800085.1. Classification (GTDB taxonomy): domain Bacteria; phylum Elusimicrobiota; class Elusimicrobia; order 2-02-FULL-39-32; family 2-02-FULL-39-32; genus 2-01-FULL-60-11. The sequence continues at coordinate 740 of MGUS01000031.1, forward strand.
GCCACATGGATGTTCTCGAACCCGGGCAGGAGCCCGAGGACGGGCAGGCCGTCGGGCGTGCCGGGCCGCAGACCCGTCCAGACGGATTTGAGCTTGAACGACGCCAGATCGGGAAGGACCTCGGCGGCATATCTGGCCAGAGCTTTTGTGGCTTCGGCG
>MGUS01000031.1:923-1023 GCA_001800085.1 Elusimicrobia bacterium RIFCSPLOWO2_01_FULL_60_11
TCGGATTTGGGCACCAGATAACAGACCATGGGCACGGAGCCGGGGACTTTGCCGCAGTAGACGGGGGTTTCCCAGCCCCTGGCCTTGGCCCAACCGGGCG
>MGUS01000031.1:1047-4783 GCA_001800085.1 Elusimicrobia bacterium RIFCSPLOWO2_01_FULL_60_11
CCTTCACCGGTTCGATGGGGACCCGCCCCGAAAGGAGCCGGCCCGTCCAGGCGCCGGTGGCGAATATGAAATGCCCGGCCGTGAATTTGGAGATGCTCGTGTCGAAGGAGTCCTGCCTGGGCGGTTTCAAGACGGGGTCTTCGATGCCCTCGCTCTCATAGATGTCCACGCCGAGTTTTTTGGCGGCAGCGGCGAGCGCCTGCACCAGGTGAGATGAAGAGACCTGCCCGTCTTCGGGGGCCAGGAGCCCGCCTTCCGCCGTCTTCTTAAGATAAGGATAGGCCCGGGCGATCTGTTCCCGGGTGAGCCATTCGATGGGCAGCCCCGCGGCTTTCTGCCATTTCAACCTTTCTTCAAGGAGCTTGCGGTGCTCCGCGTCGCGGGCGAGTTCCAAGATCCCTTTCTTGTGATAGCGGATGTCGATCCCCGTCGAATCTTCCAGCTCGCCGGACAACCACTTGAAGATCTCCCTGCTCTGCACCTGGATGTCCAGGAAGGGCCCCGGATCTTCCGTCTCGATCTGGGCCGCCAGCATGCCCGCCGCCCCGCTCGAGGCCTCGTCCCCCACGATGTTGCGGTCCACGACGACCACCTTGAACTTTCCCTGGGACTCCCGGGCCAGGAAGAAGGCGATGGAACAGCCGATGACGCCCCCTCCCGCTATGACCGCGTCGTATTTCTTTTCGTAGGAGTAGTTCATGCCTTCTCCGGGTTCAAGATGAGGATGGACGACGCTTCGGCGGATTCCCCCACCCAGTAGTCCGTGATCTCCGCTCGAGGGGTCTCGTCGGGAAATTCCTTGACGCGCCGCAAAAGGGCCAGGTCGTCCAGATCAGAGTAGACATGAAGGAAGAGATCGGGTTCGGTGAAGGCATGGCCCTGGCCTTTTTCTTTAAGGAAATCGTATAGGGCGCCGCCCGTTCCGCTGAACGCGATTTTTTTGCCCTCCACGACCGACTTTGTCTTTTTGACGCCTTGGCGCTTGTCCAATTCATAGAGGACGGGGTCCACCTTGTTCTCCCATTCGATGAGGGAATGGGGATGGGTCTCACCGTAGCGCTTGACTTGGGATCTAAGGTCGGGGAAGGAATCCAGGATCATGCCCACTCAAGGACATGGACGTTCTTCTTGGTGACTTTGAGGGTGGGGTAAAGGGGGACGACGATCTCTTCGGGGCGGAACCAGAGCTTGATCTCGCGCTCGGACTCCTTTTCGTCGGAAGACGCGTGGATGACGTTCTCATAGACGCCCTTGGTGGTGATGCGGCCGTAGGCCCCGCGCACGGAAGTGGGGTCGGCCTCCTCGGGATTGGTGGAGCCGGCGATGGAGCGCACCAGGTCGATGGCGTTGACTCCCTGGTAGACCAGGGCCATGACGCGTTCGCAGTTGTGGTGCTTGCCTTGGATATAAAGGATAAGGTCCTCGAAAAAGGGCTTGCCTTTGAGCTGCTTGTAGTGCTCTTCGGCCAGCTCGCGGGGGACCTTCACCACCCGGGCGGCGATGATGATGAGGCGGCCCTCGGAAAGCTTGGTGAGGATGTTGCCCGTGAGCGACTTCTTGAGCCCGTCGGGCTTGATGATGACCAGGGTGGACTGCATCTTGTCTTTTGATTTTGACATGTCGGGAAAACGATTCTATTTTATATGAACGCTTTTGTCAAATTTGGTAAAATGTCGGTTCATTGAGGCTGGGAAAATAGAGAATGGAGATTAGATTACCCCGGGGCATAGCGAAGTGGCATCGCGCACGGTTCGGGACCGTGAGATCGTGGGTTCAAATCCCACTGCCCCGAAATTCACCCCTTGACATATTCCCGGGCCTGTGGTATACTTATGCCAGTAAGATTGAAGTATGGGTATACAGCTAAGTGTTTCAGAGTGAACAACGCGCCCTCAATCGAGCGGCGTGTTTTTTTTGTTCTAAAGCCTGCGCGTACTCTTCAAATCAACTTACTAAATAAAACAAAAGAGGTAACAAAAACATGAAGGGAAGAGTCAAGTGGTTCAACGATCAAAAAGGCTACGGGTTCATCACTCCTGAGGACGGCTCACCGGACGTATTCGTCCACCATTCGGGCATCCAGATCCAGGGCTTCAAGTCCCTGGCTGAGAACCAGATGGTCGAGTTCGACACCGTCGCATCCGACAAAGGCCCGAAAGCGGCCAATGTCAAACCGTTGAGCTAAGCGCAAAACGCGCAGCACAATCAAAGATCCCGCGTGAGGAAACTCACGCGGGATCTTTTTATCAGGGGACACCCCACTTAATTCAGCAGTGGGGTTTTGAATTAAGTGGGGTGTCCCCTGATTACCGGTGAAAGTGGCGCGGACCGCGCGAATGGTGGGACGGCTGGGAATTCGCGGGCCGGGGAGGCGGCGGAACATTGTAGGAAAAATTGGGGAGCGTGACGCGGGGAAGCGGCTTCTGCAGGATGCGCTCGATGTCCTTGATCATGCCTTCTTCGGTGCGGTCCATCAAACTGAAGGCGTCCCCCGTGGCGTCGGCCCGGGCGGTGCGGCCGATGCGGTGCACATAGTCCTCGGGCACAACAGGGATATCGAAGTTGATGACATGGCTGATCTCGGCGATGTCCAAGCCCCGCGCGGCGATGTCGGTGGCCACCATGATCTGGTTGCGGCCTTCGCGGAACTGGGCAAGAGCTTGTTCCCTCTGGCTCTGGCTCCTGTCCCCGTGCAGCACGGACACTTTGAACCCCCGGCGCTTGAGCGTGTTGGAAAGCTTGTCGGCCAGGCGCTTGGTGCGGGTGAAGACAAGGACGGAAGTCATGCCCTCCCCCCGCAGCATCTGCTCCAGAAGGGCTTCCTTTAAATGGCGCGGCACGGGATAGACCGCGTGGCGGATGCCGACCGCCGCCGACGACTTCTGGCCGATCTGGATGGTCACGGAATTTTTCAGGATCTCGCTCACCAGCTTCTGGATCTCGGAAGGGAGCGTGGCGGAAAAAACGAGGGTCTGGCGCGTCTGGGGCAGCAAACTGATGATGCGCTTCATGTCCGGCAGGAAACCCATGTCGAGCATGCGGTCCACTTCGTCCAAGACCAATATCTGAAGGTCCCTGAAATCGATGCGTCCGGACCAGACATGGTCCAGCAGGCGTCCCGGAGTGGCTGAGATGATGTCCAGGCCCTTCATCAAGGCCGAGATCTGGGGGTTCATGGGGGTTCCGCCATAGATGGCGGTGCCCTTCAAGTGGACATGCTTGGAGAGCGAGTTCAAGTGATCGATGGACTGCTGGGCGATCTCGCGGGTGGGAGAAACGATCAAAGCACGGACATGGCGGGTCTTGGCCGTCTGTAAAAGCCGGTGGAGGATGGGCAGGACGAAAGCCGCGGTCTTGCCCGTGCCGGTCTGGGCGCAGCCGATCAGGTCGCGGCCCTCCAAAATGGGAGGGATGGCCTTGGCCTGGATGGGCGTGGGGCGGATGAAGCCCAGGTCGTGAATGCCTTTTAAGATCTTGGGGTCTAAACCAAGGGATTCAAATGTGGGGCCTTCTACCGCGGCGAGCACTGGGAGCACGATCTCTGTCATGGAGGCGCTATTATAGCATGTTTTTGGTAAAATCCATGTGTGAAGACGGATGTCGTGCTTCTATTCCCCTTCGATCTGGGCCTTGAGCTCGATTTTTCCAAGAAGCAGGTGAAGGACATCGTCCACCAGGTGTCCTCGCGGGAACTGGCCGGATTGTCCTTGGACGAGCAGAAGTTCGACGCGGTCCG
>MGUS01000031.1:4818-10171 GCA_001800085.1 Elusimicrobia bacterium RIFCSPLOWO2_01_FULL_60_11
TGATCGAAGTGTCGTTCTCCATCGACGACAAACCCGACGGCTGCGCGGCCATGGCCTGCGAGGCCGACAGCATCAACGTGGCCGGGGAACCCATCCTCCTCTGGTGCCAGGAGCGGGCCCAGGAGCTCATCCATGACGCCCAGCAGTTCGCCACCCACCGCTACGACCAGCGCCTGGAAGAGACCGAGATATTCCCCGTCTTCATATTCCAGCCCTCCGAAGTCAAGAGCGCCGACCGGTTCATCCGCGACCATTACAAGGCGCTCTACGGCATCACGGCCGGGGAGCCCCACTTCGACCGCCTTTCCGACTTCGTCTTTCAGCGCGACCCCCTGGCCAACCTGGGCTACTACGAGAACGAGCTCATCGTGGTCAAGCGCGTCGGGGCCGTGGTCTCATCCCCCGAATCGCGCACCCTCCTGGACCTCCTTTCCTTGGTGTACGCCCAGTATTGGAGTTTGAAGTCCTACCACTTCGTCCTGGACGGCGAGGTGGACACGGCCCAGAAGATGCTGGAGAATCTCCCGCCCTATTACAAGTTCTGGAAGATCCCGGCCCAATACCAGGCGTTCTCCAAGGACGCCATCGATTTCGGCAAGGACAAGCTCTCCATCGTGGAATCCCTCTACAACGTCTCCACCGACCTGCCCGGCATCGAGTCGGACTGGCACCTGCGCGTCATCTACAAGAACCTCTCGCGGATGTTCAACGTCGAAGACCTCTACAAGACGCTGGAGATCAAGCTGGACCGAATCCAGGAATCCTACAACGAAGCGCGGGAGTTCCTCTCCACGAATTTCTTCATCCTCCTCGACTTCATATTCCTCCTCTGGCTGGTCTGGGGCGTCATCGACACCCTGCTGCTCTTGAACATCGCCAGAAAATAGGCCATGAAGACATCGTCCAACCCCAAGAAGATCGCGTGGTCGGCGTTCCTGGCCGTGGCGCTCTATTTCGTCCTCCCCGCTTCCATGCCGGAGCTGGGAAAGCGGACCGTCTGCATCTTCGCGGCTGCCGTCATGCTCTGGGTGAGCGAAGCTCTCCCGCTCTACGCCACTTCCCTCTGCGTGGTCGCCCTGGAGATCCTTTTCCTGGCGGAGAAGGGCGGTCTGGCCCGCGAAGGCGGCATCAGCTTCAAGCAGTTCCTCGACCCCTTCGCCTCGGACATCATCATCCTCTTCATGGGCGGCTTCATGCTCTCCAAGGCCATGACCAAGCACGGGGTGGATTCGGCCATCGCATCCCGATTGCTTTATCCGATGGCCCGGGGGCCGCTGACGCTGGTCTACGGCGTCCTCTTGGTGACGGCGGCGCTCTCTATGTGGATGTCCAACACCGCCACGGCGGCCATGATGCTGGCCATCACGGCCCCGCTCCTTAAAAAAATCCCCGAAAGCGACCGCTTCCGCGGCGCCATCGCCCTGGCCGTGCCTTTCGGCGCCAACATCGGCGGCATCGGCACGCCCATCGGAACGCCTCCCAACGCCATCTGCATGGCCATCTTGAGAGGCGCGGGCTACAAGATAGGGTTCCTGGACTGGGTGGCTTTCGCGGTCCCGCTCATGCTCATCATACTCGCCGCGGCGGGGCTCGTCATCTACCTGCTCCACAGGCCTCAAACCGGATTCTCCCAGGCCGCGTTCAAGATCGAGAGCCGGCCGCTCACGGCCAACGGCAAGACGGTTCTGGCCGTCCTCGGCTTGACCATAGCGCTCTGGCTCACCACCGACTGGCACGGCTTGAACGAGGGCGCTGTGGCTCTGCTGGCCTTCACGCTCCTGGCCGTCCTGGAAAATCTGGACTTCAAGGATATCCGGAGCATCGAATGGGATATCCTCATCCTCATGTGGGGAGGGCTTTCCCTGAGCTCGGCCATGACGCTTTCCGGCCTGACCGCGTGGTTCGGCGGCCTGCCTCTCACCGAGCTCTCCCCCCGCGCCATGGACGCCTTCTTCATCGTCTTCTCCATCGGGCTGTCCACATTCATGAGCAACACGGCTTCCGCCAACATCGTCACCCCTCTGGCTCTCGCGGCGGCCAAGGCCAGCCCTGTTTCGGCGGCCATCCTGGCCGCCATCGGGTCATCCCTGGACATCGCGCTCCCCGTGTCCACCCCGCCCAACGCCCTGGCTTACGCCACGGGCGCGGTGACGGCGAAGCAGATGCTGCGCGCGAGCATCATCATCACGGCGGTCTCCATCCCGCTTCTGCTGATCTGGAGCAGATATGTCCTCCCCCTCTTTTCATTTTAAGCGCTTCTTCGCGGCGGGGTTCCTGGCCTTGGCCTCGGCAGGGGCTCTATGGGCGGGCGACGACTGGCAGTTCTGGCAGGAGGCGAGCGCTCCGGTCCATAAAAGGGGTAAATTCACATCGTCCCTGACAGAGCATACCCGCTACCAGAACGACATGAAGGACCTCTATTTCTTCTTCGTCAAGTCCAAGAACGCCTACGCTCCGCGCCCGTGGCTGAACGCGGCGGTCAGTTACGGATATTTCAAGCAGAAAAATTTGCGGAGCGTGTGGCTCGAGGAGCACCGGCCGGAGGTCGAAGCGTCCCCCCGCCTGACTTGGAAGGGATTCACGCTCGAGAACCGCGCCCGCGTGGAGGCGCGCTTGATTGAAAAAGACGGGAAGGACGCGGTCTGGAGATACCGCAACAGGTTCCAGGCATCATTGGACGGAAATATTTTGGGAAAGAAGGCGGGCTTTTTCGTCAACGAAGAGATTTTTTACGATTTTACGGCGGAGACCAGGAACCAGAACCGCGTCTTTGCGGGCGTTAAGTTTTCCCCCGCCAAACGCCTGTCAATATCCCTTTCCTGGGGGGTTCAGAGCGTCCTTTCGGGGTCCAGATGGGAAAGCCGGCAGTTGTTCTTCGCGTCCGTCGGCTTGAACTAAGAGAACTAGCCGCGCTTGAGCGGGGCGTCAGTTCTGGATGGTCTCAAAAGTGCCGCCGTGAAGATGATCGTGCACCATGGGCTTGCGCAGGAATTCATAGGGATACCCGTCCGGCACCGCGCTCGCCTGGTTCAGACGGGACTCCTGCTCATAGGAAAGCAGGAATTCCAGGCACTTGAGATTGTCGTGCAGCTGCCCCAGGGTGCGCGCGCCCAGGATGGGAATGGACCTCTTCCGGGTCCAGGCCAGGGCCACCTGCGCGGGAGAGCGGCCCAGTTCGGCGGCCACGGATTTCACCGTGTCCACGATCTTCAATTTCCTCTCGTCGATCTCGACGAAAGCGGACTTGTCGAGGCGCTTTTCCTCGCCGATGCCGGCCCCCGCGCCGTACTTGCCCGTGAGCAGGCCTCCGCAAAGCGGCGACCATGCGGTGACCGCCAGGCCCAGGGCCTTGGCCATGGGGAGGAATTCCCTCTCCGGCGTCCTCTCAAGCAAACTGTATTCCACCTGCAGGCCCGTGAAACGGGACCAGCCCCGGATCTCGCTGATGGCGTTGCAGTAGGACACCACCCAGGCCGGGGTGTTGGAGACGCCCACATAGAGGACCTTTCCCTGGCGCACCAGGTCGTCGAGTCCCCGCATCACCTCGTCGGAAGGCGTGAGCTCGTCCCAGGCGTGGACCCAGTAGATGTCCACATAGTCCGTCCCCAGGCGTTTTAAACTGCCTTCCAGCGCCTGGATCATGTTCTTGCGGTGGTTGCCGCCCGCGTTGGGGTCCCCGGGCCGCATGTTGAAGCTGTATTTGGTGGCGATGACGGACCTTTCCCTGGAGCCCTTGATGAACTCGCCCAGGAACTTTTCGCTGGTGCCGTTGGTGTAGCCGTCCGCGGTGTCGAAGAAATTGCCGCCCGCCGCCGTGAAGGCGTCGAATATGGCGCGGCTCTCATCTTTGGAGGCCCCCCAGCCCCAGTCCTCGCCGAAAGTCATGGTCCCCAAACAAACTTCGGAGACCTTCAGCCCGCTTCTGCCGAACAGTTTGAAGTTCATGTTTTATTCTCCTTTGAATGATTCCTGGACCATGCCGGGTACCCTGTCTGGATTGTATGTATTTGAGGAGGGGTTGTAAACCCTCTTGGAAGGCGATAGCATATGGCGGGATGATGCTTGAGAAGTCGGGAACGGAAAAAAAGATAAGCAAGGAGCGCTTCCGGCGGGAGAGCCCGCAGATCCGCACGGAACTGGTGCGCCTGCAGGACCGGCTCAAGACGGCGGGTTTCCCGGTGGTGATCCTGATCTCCGGAAGCGAAGGGGCCGGCAAGGGCGAGACCATCAACCTCCTGATGGAATGGCTGGACGCCCGGGGCGTGGAAGTCCAATCTTTCTGGCGCTCCACGGATGAAGAGGAGGACCGGCCCAGGTTCTGGCGGTACTGGAGGGTCTTCCCCTCGGACGGACGGATAGGGATCTTTTTCGGGTCCTGGTATACCCATCCCATCATCGGGCGGGTCTTTCATGACATCGGGAAGAGGACTTTCCGCGGCGAGCTGGAGCGAATCGCGAAATTCGAGAAAATGCTGGCGCAAGACGGAGTCCTGCTTCTCAAATTCTGGCTCCATCTTTCCAAGAAGGCCCAGAAAAAGCGCCTTCTGAAACTGGAAGAGGACCCCGAGACGCGCTGGCGCGTGTCCAAGACGGACTGGAGATTCTTCAAGAAGTACGACCGTTTCCGGAAGATATCGGAAAAAGCCCTCGCTCACACGCACCGGCCCCATGCCCCCTGGATCGTCATCAACGCCGAGGACGATGAATACCGCCACCTGACCGTCGCCCAGACCATCCTGGAAAATCTGAAGAAGCGGCTGTCCGCCAAGGGCGGCCCGGCGCCCAGGCCGGACCTGCCGGTCCCGCGGCCCCGCAATATCTTGAGACGGCTCAAGCTGGACCAAGCCATGGACCATGACGCTTATAAATTAGAGCTCGCGGACCTGCAGGGGCGCCTGGGCCGCCTCACGCGCAAGCTGAGCGGCACGCGGAGGTCCCTGATCCTGGCGTTCGAGGGCAACGACGCCGCGGGCAAGGGCGGGGCGATCCACCGTGTGGTGAGAGCCATCGACACGCGCCTTTTCCGGGTCATTCCCGTGGCCGCTCCCACGGACGAGGAAAAAGCCCACCCTTACCTGTGGCGCTTCTGGCGGCACCTTCCGCTCTCGGGCCGCGTCACGGTGTTCGACCGGTCCTGGTATGGGCGCGTATTGGTGGAAAGGATCGAAGGGTTCTGCTCCAAGCCCGACTGGGAGAGGGCCTATTCCGAGATCAACGAGTTCGAAAGCCAGCTGACCGGCCACGGCATCATCCTCATCAAGTTCTGGCTGAGCATCAGCAAGGACGAACAGCTCCGCCGTTTCAAGGAGAGGCGGGAAGTGTCCCGGAAGAACTACAAGATCACGGACGAGGA
>MGUS01000031.1:10183-12962 GCA_001800085.1 Elusimicrobia bacterium RIFCSPLOWO2_01_FULL_60_11
ACATGTTCGAGCGCACGCATTCCCCCGCGGCGCCCTGGATCCTGGTGGAATCCAACAACAAGCTTTACGCCCGCGTCAAGGTCCTGAGGGCCGTGGTCGAACGCCTGGAAGAGGAGCTGTAAAAGGCGTCCTCCTCCGCCAATTTGCTATAATTTTACTCCCGCTGAATGGTGGCTGTGCCAAAGCTTATTCCTTTCTTTTTAAGGATGGCACTGCACCATTATTCTTATGAAGTTTTTTTAAGGTCGAATGGTGGCTGTAGCTCAATGGCAGAGCTCTCGACTGTGGCTCGAGCGGTTGCGGGTTCGAATCCCGTCAGCCACCCCATATATCCTTATAAAAACCCTCCTAAGAATTATGGGGTTGTACCCGCTCCTTAAAATCGAAGGAATAAGAATCCGGGTGCACCCCATCCCAAATCTTCACTGCTAGAATCGCGGAGGGAGTGCCCCTGGAATTCTCCCTGCTCATCATCAGCCCTCCAGATGTTCCCGCAGTTCCTCTTCCGAGAACCCGAAGAAGTGCCCGATCTCATGGATGACGGTGACGCGCACCTGCCGCTCCATCTCGCGGGGGTCCGCGAAGGCCCGCTCTAATCCTTCTTTGTAGATCTCGATGCGGGCGGGCTCCAGAGCGGAGTTGAACACGGATTTTTGCGTGTAGGGCGCGCCGATGAACATGCCGAATAGCAGGCGGCCCGGCGCTTCCGCCTGGGCCGTTCGGGACGGGCGCTCTCGGGGCAGGACTTTCATCCCTTCCTTTTCAAGAATGGCCTTGAACCGCGCGGGGACGCTCTTGACCGCGCTCTCCACCAACAGCTCGAACTCCTCCATTTCCATGGGCATTCAGGGGACACCCCACTTAATTTGAGGCTGGTTTGGGACCTGGCTTCCCCTTGGCAAGCGATCGTCCGGTCAAAGCTTCGATCTCAGAAATAAACCCAGGACTTCCCAACGGCCTTCCCGTCCGTTCATGTTTTTCAATGATCTTATTATGCTCTTTTTGAAGCGGTTGTGTCAAAAATTCATTCCAATCCGACATGATGCTTAGAAGATAGGGGTCTTTGATCAGCTTGTTTGGAGCACTGAACAGGTGGGCTCTGGCGCTGCTCCACGGATAATCCTCCGGTTTTTGAACCATTCCCGCCGCTACGGGGTTCAATTCAATATAACGCGCCGCAGAAAGCAAATGCCTTTCATCCATAGCGTAAGAGGCAAATCGTCCCTGCCACAGATGGCCTCTCCATCCTTCCCGAAAATTCACATAACGCGTGTAACGCTCGTGCGTTTCTCCGACCGCCAGCCTTAGCGATTCCGCTGTCTTTGGGACCGCGATAAAATGAACGTGATTGGGCATCAGGCAATAAGCCCAAATGCGGACCTCGTAGCGGGCCGTCCATTCAGCCAGCAAATCAATGTACATTTTATAATCTTGATTCGAAAAGAACGTCGTCTGACGGCGGTTGCCCCGCTGAACAACATGATGAGGCGTCTGAGGAATAACGAGCCGGGCAAAGCGAGACATACCATAGATTACCTCGTTCCAGCACCCCGTACACCGGCCAATTATGTCAACCTGTGTAGAATTTCACGACCTAACGGTTGAATTAAGTGGGGTGTCCCCTGACTTAGATCGATCTGATTGTAATCCAGGCGGGGCTGGTTCTCGTACCGCTTGTGGCGGTAGTTCGCCCTGAAATCGGCCTTTAAGGACCGTTTATCCTCATCCCGCAAGAGGAGGATGGGTTTGACGGTGAAGGCGTCCGTTTGGTTGTCCAGGTCGTTCAAGAACTCATAATCTTTGGTCTTTCTGTAGGCGTCGGATTCCGCGGTCAGTTTGCTGGAGATCCTGCCGTCCAGGGCCAGGTGACCGTTCAGGTACTGGTAGTCATCTTCCTGGTCTTCGCCGTCGAAATCCTCGGATGTGGACCGCTGGCCTACTTCGGACTCGCCGAGGAGGGTGACGGCTTGAATTTCAGAAGCGGAAAGACAGCCGAATAATAGGATTATAAGGCCAAAGTCACCCTTCCCAATGCTCCGCACAGGAGGAGTATAGCATAAGACAAATAATTTGAATTAAGTAAGGTGTCCCTGGAACTTCCGAAATTTATTCTTAATCATTTGCATTCGACTGGGACGGCTGGGAATGTTATGGGAAATTCATCTCCGTCATAAATAAAAACTAATTTTGCTTTCAATGGCTTCTCTTTCCATGAAGAACCACCAAAATTAAAAGTATTGACTGTCTCTTGCCATTCGGTTGATTTTTTTAAAGAATACCTGCTACTTGTTTTAGAATGCTTTCCCAAATGCAAAACAATATCGTAATTTGTCAATTTTTCTTCCTCGTTTAAAATGTCCAGCGTATAGTATCCATTATCACAATATATTTGAAATGGCTTAGATCGTTCATCCGGCAATATATAGCGATCTGGAAATACACCACCATGTCCCGGATCTCTATAGCCTTTTAGCCCAAATTTAATTTTGAATTTAAATTCCTTTGATTTTTTAGGCAAGGCCACAATCGGTGTTGGTGGCTTTCTTCTTAATGCTTCATTTGCGCTTTCTGCCAAAACAGCTCTATCCCTTAAAACTTTATTCTTATGATGGATTGTCTTATAGAATTGCCATAAATAAAATGGGGTAAATGCCAATATAGGAATGAAGCATGACCACCATGCCCATCGCAAATATCTTTTAAAATTAGACCAACGATCACCATCTCCATCTTTTTCAGTTATCCATGACATTGGCAAATACCACTTTAAAAATGCCCA
>MGUS01000032.1:0-7752 GCA_001800085.1 Elusimicrobia bacterium RIFCSPLOWO2_01_FULL_60_11
CGGAACCGGGTCCAGGCGGCATCGTCCCATAGGTCTTCCGGCTCATCCAGGCAGGGCAAAGCCGAAAGTTTTTCCCTCAGCTCGTTGAAGTCGCGTTCAGTCCGCGCTCCGGTCAAAATCTCGGCCCGGATGACCGGGAGGATGCAGACCTTGTCCTCATCTAGCAGATTAAGCAGCGTTTCAGTTTCTTCCGAGACGTCGTCTTTAAGGAAGTCGATCCAGATCGAGGTATCCACTAAGACGAGGGACATGGTAGCCGTTTAAATCCTCTCCCGGGATTTTTTCAAGTCTATCTTGAGGTTCATCTTTCCTCGCAGGGCGATAAGCCCTGAGATTTTATCCCTTCTCAAGACTTGCTTGAGCCCGAGGATGATGGTCTCGGTCTTCGTCCGGGCGTGAAGCACGCTCTGGGCCTTACGGAGCAAGTCCTGCGGTAAATCCAACGTCGTGCGCATGGGAGGGCCTCCTTTAGTTGAATGCATATAAATTCTATCAGACATATGCATCAAGGTCAATCCCTTCCGGCCGTCATCGCGTAGTTCCATGCTCAAATCATACCAGGCGGGACAAGCGGGCAGGGACTTGAATTATGTCAACCTGTGTAGAAATTTGGGCTAATCTTGATAAAAAAGTAGGGTATTGCTATGATGGATCCATGCAGTTCAACCCGACCATCATCGACCATTTCACGCACCCCAGGAACGCCGGCGAGATCGCCGACGCCGACGGCGTGGGCACGGTGGGCCACCCGGTCTGCGGCGACATCGTGCGCCTCTACATCAAGGTGGACAAGGGCGGGGGCAAAGAGAGGATTTCGGACGTCAAGTTCAAGACCTTCGGCTGCACGGCGGCCATCGCCACGAGCTCCATCGCCACCGAGCTGATCAAGGGCAAGAGCATCCAGGAGGCGCTGGCCATCAAGGACGAGCAAGTGGCCAAGGCCCTGGGGGGGCTCCCCGCCATCAAGATGCACTGCTCCGTGCTGGCCCATGACGCCATCCAGGCCGCGGTGGCCGACTACCGCGCCAAGTCCGGCAAGAACGACCTGTCCGACAATATCCGGAAAGAGAACCGGGCCCACGAAGAAAAAGAGCTCCTAGCGAGGAAAAAATAATGCTCCTCTCCATAACAGAAAAAGCCGCGAGCAAGGTCAAGCAGATGGCCGCCAAGCAGAACCGCGCCGAGACCGCCATCCGCATATCCGTGGTGGGCGGGGGCTGTTCCGGCCTCTCCTACCAGTTCGGGTTCATCGACAAGCTCGACCCCAAGGATAAGACCTTCGAAGAGCACGGCGTCAAAGTGGTGGTGGACCCCAAGGCCCTCCTCTACATCGCGGGTTCCCAGCTGGACTACGAAGAGACCCTCATGAAATCGGGCTTCAAGGTGAAGAACCCCAACGCCACGGTGAGCTGTTCCTGCGGGGAGTCCTTCAGTGTCTGAAGGGAACGCTCGCGAGCGTTCCGTACAGGGCATGATCGTCGTCGACCTCAACGACCTCTTCCCGCCCAAGACCTCGCCCTCCGAAGTGGCGGCCAAAGTGGCGGGCTGGGACGTTTCCTCTTATAAGGACAAGCCCGTGACCATCCGCGGCTGTTCCCCGACCTGGGCGCACTTGATCGTGGCGGGTAAGCTCTTCGGCACCGCCTCCGCCGTCGATTTTCTCATGGACGACGCCAAGGGCGGCGTCTCCATTCCCGTCTATCGCAAATAACGTCCGTAAACTCCTCCCGCTCCTAATACTTGCCTTCCCGGCCTTGGCGGCCGCCCAAGACCCCAAGTTCATACTTTATTCCTCCGTGGAGACGCGCGGCCAGGCGCTGGACCCTTATGACGGCGTGAGCTTGGATATTTTGGATGACGGCGGGAATGTTCTGGATGAGACGCTGAACGATGTCCTGGCCTCGCTGGACAAGCAGGGCTGGAACGCGGAGCACATGACGATGCTGGACGTCTCTTATCTGTCGAACCGCAAGCGCCGCCTCTCCGCGAGGAGGACGGGCCGGTTCATCGAAGGCCTTTCCGACCGCTATGTCTTCACCGACATCGTCTGCGCCTCCCTCTCCAACGAAGCCCTCTCCTTCGCCTATCTCGCCGCGGTCGAGGGCAAGAAGAAACTGAACCTGAAGGTCACGAGCCCCGGATTCGAAAGATACGTCCTGGACTACGCCGGCACCGACCCCAAGCTCGCCCGCTCGCCCCACCGCTGGATCGTGGCCGACACGACGGACACGCTGGCCGCGGGCGACGCCGCTTTCGCCCTGGGCGCGGCCTTGAACATCCCCGTCTGGGATTCGTCCGATGACCGCAACCTGGTGCTCTACCGAGAGGCCCGCGACGTTCCCGAAGGTTTCGTGCTGGATGACGAAGCTCCCGGCCTGCGCGAAGAGATCCTGGGGTTGCGCAAGGCGCGCGGCGCGAAAGAAGCCAAACCCGTCGCTGACCTTGTGCTGGCCCCCTCGAAGGACCCCGCCTACACTTTCACCGAGTTCATCGGCGGCGCCATGAGCGCGCTCTCCGCCAACGGCTACGACGTGCGCGTCACTTTTGAAACCCTCCTGGACAAGGCCGACCTCTACTATGTCATCGGGCGGGACGACTGGCTGGAGAACCTGCCCTTCTTCAAGAAAATCACGGCCCTCATGGACAGCAAGCTGAGCAAGTTCTATGGTCCTGTCATCCTCCATCCCACGGGCAGGGTCAAGGAGAGCGGCCCCTGGGCGGACATCCGCGCTCACTTCAAGATCCCCATGACGGAGACGGGCTGGATCGGCGACATCCCCGCCTTCGTCAAGGAAAAAGGCAGGGACACCGCCTGGGGGGGCGGGAGCATCCCTGCGGGCGCGGGCATGACCTTCATCCGCGCCAAGGAAGTGCAGGATGCGGGCGGGGACGTCCTTCTTTCGGGGCTTTCGAACACCCAGACCGTGGCCTTGATATTGAGGAACGGCAATCATTTTCTGGTGAACGGCGCGCCGCTCCCCCGGGAGGCCGACTACATCCTCTCCAAGCTGGCCGGAGGCGCTTTGCGGGAGCCCGCTCCCGTCGCGGTGTCGGCGGGCCGCAAGGTCACGGCCGCCTACGCTCTTGACGACGCGCGCCTCATCCTGCGCCTCCCCATGCCGGAACCCCCGCCCCATTGGCGGGAGATCATCTATGGCAGGGACGGACGGCGCGGTGTGGACAAGACCATCCCGGGGACCCTGCTCATCAAGGAAGACCTGCTGGCGGGAGAACTCCTCGTCCTCCTGGCGGTCTCGCCTTGACTTGCCCGTCGGGCTTTTAATATCCTCATTCCAGTGATCCACGCTCTCTGGATAACCCTCCTCGTCCTCCTCGTCGCAAGCTGGGTCCTCTTCATCCGCTACCGCCGTGCGCTCTCCCGCCGCGAGACCCTGAACTTCAAGAAGATAGAGGACGCGCGCCGCGGCTTGGCCGAACAGGTCTCCGGGCTGGATGTCTTTGTGGACCTGCTCGCCGGCCTGCATGAATTCGTTTCGGACAACGCGGGGGCCGATGTCCGTCCCGCGCTCTGCAAAATGGTGCTGGACGCCGCCTGCCTGCTCATGAAATGCCCCGCCGGGTCCATCATGGTGCCCGCGGGGGACGGCGACGCCCTCGATATCGTCAGCCACAAGGGCCTGCCCCGGGACATCGCCTCCACCCTGCGCTTGGCGCGGGGCCAGGGAGTGGCCGGGCGGGCGGCCGAATCGGGCAAGCTGGTCGTGGTGGACGACATCCGGACCGACGCGCGGTTCGTGGGCCGCAAGGATTTGGAAGTCCGCCTGCGTTCGCTCGTCTCCGTGCCCATGAAGGTGAGGCAGAAGATCGTGGGGGTCCTGAACGTCGATTCGCCCGACCCTCACCATGCTTTCGGCGAGAGGGATCTGCGCCTCCTCTCCGCTTTCGCCAACCTGGCCGCCCTGGCCATGGAGAACCTGGACCTTTACAACAACCTTCAGCTTTATTACCAGGAGATGGTGCAGACCCTGGCCGATACCCTGGAGTACCGGGAATCCGACGCGAAAGGCCGCGCGCCCGCCGACCATATCAACATCCGCCGCCTGGCCCGGGAAACGGCCCAGGAGCTCAAGCTCCCCGAAGCCATCGTGAAATATGTCGAATACGCCTGCCTGATGCACGGCATCGGCAAGATCGGCATCGGCGAGGCCATATTGCGCAAGCCCGGCAAGCTCACCGCCGATGAATATGAGCAGATCAAGAAGCACCCCGAGATCGCGCAGCAGATGATATCCAAGGTGCAGTTCCTCTCGCCCATCGTGCCCATGATCCTCTACCACCAGGAGCGCTGGGACGGGAGCGGCTACCCCGCGGGCTTGAAGGGCGAGGAGATCCCTCTCGGCTCGCGCATCGTCGCCGTCATCAACGCCTTTGACGCCATGGTGTCCGAGCGGCCCTACCGCAAGCCCTTGACCGAAATGGAGGCCATCGCGGAACTCACGCGCGGGTCCGGCACGCAGTTCGACCCCAAGGTGGTGGCGGCTTTCGTCAAGGTGGTGGGGCGCGGCAAGGCGGCCCCGTGAGCCGGGGCGCCCCTTCGCAGGGCGTCCTCTACATGGTGGCCACGCCCATCGGCCACTTGTCCGACATCACCCTGCGGGCGCTCGAGATCTTGAAGGCCTGCGACTACGCGGCCTGCGAGGACACGCGCCGCACGCTCAAACTCTTCAACCACTTCGGCATAAGCAAGCCCCTCATCAACCTCTACGGCTTCAAGGAAAGGGCGCAGAGCGCCAAGATATTGCGGCTCCTTGAGGACGGCAAGACCGTGGCGCTCGTGACCGACGCCGGCACCCCCGGCCTTTCCGACCCCGGCAACCTTCTGGCGCGGGAAGCGCGCAAGGCGGGCATTCCCGTCCTGCCCATACCGGGAGTGAGCGCTCCGGCGGCCCTGGCTTCGGTGTCCGGCCTGACATCGGACGGGTTCATTTTTCTGGGGTTTTTGCATCGAAAAAAAAGTAAAATCAGGAAGGAGTTGGAATCATCCGCCCGGCCCGGGCTTCCCCTGATATTCTTTGAGTCGCCTTACAGGGTGGTGGAGACCCTGGGCATCGCGCAGGAAGTATTCGGCCCGGACGCCGAGTGCGTGGCGGGGCGGGAGATGACGAAAAAATTCGAGGAATATATCTCCGGCACTGTCGCCGAAGTCCTGGCCAAGCTGTCCGCCCGGGAGATTTTAGGAGAGTTCACGATTTTGATCCAACCCCCTTCATGAAGAACGTATCGGTCATCGGCGCCACCGGCTATACCGGCGGCGAACTTTTAAGGTACCTGCTCCGGCACCCCGGGGTGCGGGTGTCCCATGCCACGTCCGAACGGTCGGCGGGGCAGAAGGTGTCCGTCCTCCACACGGACCTGGCGGGCCGGCTGGACCTGACCCTGGTCAAGAATGACCCGGACAAGATCTCCAAGGACAGCGGCCTCGTTTTCCTCTGCCTGCCCCACGCGGAATCCGCAGCATGGGCCAAGAAGTACCTGGACCGGGGGGTCAAGGTCATCGACCTTTCCGCCGACTTGCGGCTGGCGAGCGTCAAATCCTACGAGAAGTGGTACAAGACAACGCACCCGCACCCTGAGCTGCTCAAGAAAGCGGTCTACGGCCTGCCGGAACTTTACAGGGCCAAGATCAAGGGCGCCAAGCTTGTGGCCAACCCCGGCTGCTACAGCACAACATCCATTCTGACAGCTCTGCCTCTGGTCAAGAAGGGCTGGGCCAGGAAGGGAAGCATCGTCATCGACGCCAAGTCCGGAGTTTCCGGCGCGGGGAGGAAGATCGAATCGCGGTATCTTTTCTGCGAGGCGCATGAGAATTTTCTGGCCTATGCGGTCACCGGACACAGGCACCTGCCCGAGATCGAGCAGGAACTCGGGCAATCTGTTACCTTCGTGCCTCACTTGCTGCCCGTGAACCGGGGCATTCTGGCCACGGTCTACGCCAAGCTTTCCAAAAAGATCTCCGCGAAGGAGCTTCACGCGGCCTACGCTGAATTTTACAAAGGGGAGGCCTTCGTCAAGGTCCTGGATGAAGGCAAGTTCCCCGAGCTCAAATCGGTCCAGCACACGAACTACTGCCACATCGGTGTGGGGCTGGACCCCAAGGGAGACACGGCGGTCCTTGTGGGGGTGACGGACAACCTCGGCAAGGGCGCGGCGGGCCAGGCGCTGCAGAACATGAACCTGGTCTTGGGATTCAAGGAAGGAACGGGACTGGAATAAGAATGGAACGGAAGGAGACATCAACATGGGAATCATCGAACTTTTCTGGAAGCTGCTTGGAAAAGAAGACACGGCTGGGAGCGGGAACGGCAATGGAAGCAAAAAGAACAGCGCGGGGGACCTGACTCTTTCCTGCGCGGAGTGCCGCAAGGACTTCACTTTCGAGAAGGGCGAGCAGGACTTCTTCAAGCAGAGGGGCCTGACACAGCCGAAGCGCTGCCCCACCTGCAGAGGCCGCAGCAAACGCCGCAGACGGTAAACCCTTGAACAACTTCCCTTCGGGCTTTCACGCCTGGGGACTGCATTCGGGCATCGGCAAGAACAAGCCGAAGCCGGACCTGGCTCTTTTTTATTCGGAGACGTCCTGCCGCGCGGCAGGAGTGTTCACCCGCAACCAGGTGAAGGCGGCCCCGGTCGTTCTTTCACAGGCGCGCGTCCGCTCGGGCCGCGCCAGGGCCGTCCTGATAAATTCGGGCAACGCCAATGCCTGCACGGGAGCGCGGGGCATGAAGGACGCCGTGGAGAGCGCGGCTCTCGCGGCAAAGTGCCTGGGCGTTTCTTCCGCGGATGTTTTAGTGGCCTCGACCGGCGTCATAGGGCATTTCCTCCCCATGATGAAGATGAGAGCGGGAATTTGGCGGCTCTGCCGGGCTATGCGCGGCGCAAGGCCGGATCCTATGCGGGCCGCCCCTTCGCAGGGCTCAGGGACGGAGGAAGCGCCAGAGGCGCGGGCCGTCCGGGCCATGATGACCACGGACACGGTGCCCAAGTTCGAAGAGCGCTCTGTTCGAGCCGGCGGGAGGACCTATAAGATTTGGGGCTGCGTGAAGGGGGCGGGGATGATCCACCCCGACATGGCCACGATGCTCTCGGTGCTCCTCACGGACGCGCAGGTTCCCTCAGCGTTCCTGAAGGCGGCTTTGAAGCGCTCGGTGGATGAGAGTTTCAATTGCGCCTCGGTGGATGGCGACACCTCCACCAACGACAGCGTCTACCTCTTGGCCAACGGGGCTTCGGGAGCGGCGCTCTCGAGCGCGAAAGATTTAAAGGCATTCGAGGCGGCGCTATCGGACCTGTGTCTGTCTTTAGCGCGGAGGATGGTGAGGGACGGTGAAGGCGCGACCAAACTTGTGGAAATCACGGTGACCGGCGCGCGCACGCCGGCGGACGCCAAGAAAGCGGCCGTCACGGTGGCCACTTCGCCCCTGGTGAAAACGGCTTTCTTCGGGAACGACGCCAACTGGGGCAGGATCTTCGCGGCGCTGGGCCGCTCGGGCGCCAAGCTTGCGCCGAACAAGATCAAGGTGGCTTTCGGGCCGCTTAAGGTCGCGGACAAAGGAGTCGGCCTCAACTTTTCCGAGAAGCGCGCGCTTGCGATATTGAAGAAAGATACCGTGCCGGTTTCCATCGATTTGGGAGTGGGCAAGGCGAGAGCTAAGGTTTTAACCTGCGATTTTTCGTTCGATTACGTCAAGATAAACGCGGAATACAGGACTTAGCTACCTCTCCCCCGTCCCC
>MGUS01000032.1:7796-17048 GCA_001800085.1 Elusimicrobia bacterium RIFCSPLOWO2_01_FULL_60_11
AGAGCCCGCCAGCGACCGTAGCGGAAGGAGAGGCTCCGCCCGCGAAGCGGTGCGGAGAGGAAACCGCCGGGACTGGTTTCCTATAAGGCGCGTCGCCAGGACGAGTGAGACACCTGCCCCGAGCCGACAAATAACATGAAAGGACTACTATGAAATACAATACACTCAAGAAAGCAGACAAAGAAGTTTATAAGTCGATCGAGGGGGAAGTCAGGCGCCAGATCGACAAGATCGAGCTCATCGCCTCGGAGAACTACGTCTCCGAGACCGTGCTCGAAGCCCAGGGTTCCGTTTTGACCAACAAATACGCCGAAGGCCTGCCCGGCAAGCGCTACTACGGCGGCTGCGAATATGTCGACATCGCCGAGAACCTGGCCATCGAGCGCCTTAAAAAACTCTTCGGCGCGGAGCACGCCAATGTCCAGGCCCACTCGGGCAGCCAGGCCAACATGGGAGTTTACCTCTCCGTTCTCCAGCCCGGCGACACCATCATGGGTCTTTCGCTCGCCCACGGCGGCCACCTGACCCACGGCCACCCCATGAATTTCTCGGGCAAGTTCTTCAAAGTGGTGGCCTTCAATGTGAGCAAGGACACCGAGCTTGTGGACCACGACGAGGCCGAACGCCTGGCCCTGGAGCACAAGCCCAAACTCATCTGCGTCGGCGCCTCCGCCTACTCCCGCGTTTTCGACTGGAAGCGTTTCAGGGAGATCTGCGACAAGGTCGGCGCCATCATGATGACCGATGTCGCCCACTACGCCGGCCTGATCGCCGCCGGCCTCTACCCCTCTCCCGTGCCTTACGCTGATTTCGTCACGACCACCACCCACAAGACCCTGCGCGGCCCGCGGGGCGGAGTGGTGATGTGCAAGGCGCAATACGCCCAGGCCCTGGACAAGATCATATTCCCCGGCATTCAGGGCGGGCCCCTCATGCATGTCATCGCGGCCAAGGCCGTGGCTTTCGGCGAGGCGTTGAAACCCAGCTTCAAGAAATATCAAGAGCAGGTCATGAAGAACGCCAAGGCCTTCGCCAAGGCGCTGGAGGGCAAGGGTTTTAGGATCGTGACCGGCGGCACCGATTCCCACATGTTCCTTTTGGACCTCCAGCCCAAGCATGTCACGGGCAAGGAAGCGGAAGAGGCGCTGGACAAAGCCGGCATCACGGTCAACAAGAACGCCATTCCCTTCGACCCGCAAAAACCCTTTATCGCCAGCGGCATCCGCATCGGCACCCCCGCCGTCACAACGCGGGGCATGAAGGAAAAAGAGATGGTCAAGATTGCCGACTGGATAGACCAGGCCATTCAGAGTCGCGCGGACGCCGTTGCTCTCGCCAAAATATCGGCCGAAGTCAAAACATTCTGCCGCAAGTTCCCGCTGGCCACTCACAAATAGGCCTATGTCAGGAAAGCACCTGAATGTCGTTGCCCACCCGCTGATTCAGCACAAGCTTTCCTATATAAGAGACAAAAAAACCAGCCACAACGAGTTCCGCGACCTCCTACACGAGGTCTCCATGCTCATGGCCTTCGAGGTGACGCGCAATCTACCCACCGAAGCGGTGAAGGTGCGCACGCCGCTCACCACCACAATGGCCCGCAGGATCTCCGGCAAAAAGCTGGCCGTGGTGGCCATATTGAGGGCGGGGTTGGGCATGGTAGATGGTGTTTTGAAGCTCGCGCCCCTGGCCAAGGTGGGCCACATCGGCCTCTACCGCGACCCCAAAACGAAGCAGGCGGTGCAGTATTATGAGAAGCTCCCGCAGGACATCGACAAGCGCTTTGTGATTTTGACCGACCCCATGCTGGCCACGGGCCACTCGGCCGTCAAAGCCGTCAACATACTTAAGGAATACGGTGTCAAGCACATCGTCCTGATGGCCCTCATCGCCGCCCCCGAGGGTGTGCGCGAGATGCACAAGCACCACCCCGACGTCAAAATCTACCTCGCCGCCCTGGACCAGAAGCTCAATTCGCATTCTTACATCTTGCCGGGCCTGGGGGATGCGGGAGATAGGCTGTTTGGGACCAAGTAATCCGGGACACTAATTGATTACTAAAAATTTAAAAAATAGTAATTACTTGACAGCAATATCATCATGGTGTATACTAAGATTAGTGAAGAGATGTTATTATTATAATATGTAATTAGAATCAGTTAACTAATCCTAAATGAATAAAATACCGAAATTACAAGTAATACAGAGACTCAAATCTGAAAATATGTGGTGGGAAGAACCCTTCAAAATCCCATCGGCCTACCTAAAATACATTCCGCGCCCCTATCTCGAGATATTCCTTCCGTTCGTAACAAGCCGGGAGATTCAAAGGGCGACGGTTTTATTGGGCCCAAGACGGATCGGCAAGACCGTTCTCCTGCACCATGCGATAAAAAAACTGATTGAAAGCGGCGTCGATCCCCATAAGATATGCTATATCTCCGTTGATCATCCTTTATACAACGGCCTTGATCTGGAATCCTTTCTGGACATATTTGAAGCAGCGACGAACGTCGGCTACAAGCATGAAGAATGTTTCATCTTTTTCGATGAGATCCAATATTTAAAAAATTGGGAGGTCTTTCTCAAGCTCATTGTCGACAAATATAAGAACATCAAATGTATCGCTTCCGGGTCGGCCGCGGCGGCGTTAAGGCTGAAAAGCATGGAATCAGGCGCCGGGAGATTCTCGCATTTTCTGCTTCCTCCCCTGACGTTCTATGAGTACATGTTCTTGCTGGAAAAAACGGATCTCGTGACCATCACCAAGTCCGACCTGGGATATGCCCGCGGGGCGGAGACAAAGAACATCGTCGAGCTCAACCGCCATTTTATCGACTACTTGAATTTCGGGGGGTATCCGGAAGTCGCATTTTCGAAAGAGATCCAAAAGGACCCCGGGCAGTTCGTGAAAAGCGACATCATCGACAAGGTCCTGCTGCGGGACCTTCCCAGTTTGTACGGAGTGCATGACATACAGGAATTGAATTACCTATTTACAACCCTGGCGTTCAATACGGCAAATGAAATTTCGCTTGAAGAATTGTCCAAAGGTTCAGGTGTTGCGAAGAATACGATCAAGCGATATATCGAGTATCTGGAGGCCGCGTTCCTGATAAAAACGGTCCATCGGATCGACCGGTCGGCCAAGAGGTTCAGGCGGGCGAATTTTTTCAAGGTCTACCTGACTAACCCATCCATGCGCGCCGCATTGTTCAATCCCGTCAATGAAACCGATGAAGCGATGGGGCAGCTCGTTGAGACCTCGGTTTTTTCTCAATGGTTTCATACGGACCTGCTGCTGCATTATGCGCGGTGGGCCAATGGAGAGGTTGACATCGTCCTGCTGGACAAAAAACAAAAGCCCAGCTGGGCCATCGAAGTCAAATGGTCCGACCGGTATTTCGAGCATGTGGACGAACTTAAGAGCGCCATTACTTTTTGCCATGACCATAATTTGGCAGACATGATGATAACTTCAAAATCAGTCCAAGGCTCCAAAGTCCATAAGAACGTGAACTTAAGCTTCACGCCCGCAAGCCTCTATTGTTATGTGTTGGGGCACAACGTCATCAACAGGCGCTCGCTTTTTGAAGGGCTGGGTGAGACAAGGAAGGAGTCGGTTTAGAAATGGCAAAAGGTATCAGACCCAATGTCAAAATCTACCTCGCCGCCCTGGACCAGAAGCTCAACTCGCACTCCTACATCCTGCCGGGGCTGGGAGATGCGGAATTCCGGGGACACCATACTAAATTCCCAGAACGGGCGGGTTTGAAACCTGCCCCTACAAGATTTGCCTCTGCGTGATTCATACCCCCTCTCCTTGTTAAAGGAGAGGGTCGGGGTGAGGATTATTGCCAACCTCCCTCCTGCTCGGGATTGGCGTCTCGTCGCCCTGGC
This sequence comes from Elusimicrobia bacterium RIFCSPLOWO2_01_FULL_60_11, assembly GCA_001800085.1. GTDB lineage: Bacteria > Elusimicrobiota > Elusimicrobia > 2-02-FULL-39-32 > 2-02-FULL-39-32 > 2-01-FULL-60-11. The sequence continues at coordinate 11,697 of MGUS01000032.1, forward strand.
ACACGACCTTATGGGAAACCAGTCCCGTCGGTTTCCCCTCCGCTTACTTCGTCGCGGAGCCTCCCCATCCGCTACGTGTGCTGGCGGGTGACTCGCCGCCAACCCCTCGCAGGGTTAGCCCCCCTCTCCTTGTCAAAGGAGAGGGGTCGGGGGTGAGGTAGGTTTGAGAGTCGGGAGTGAGGATTGACAGAATTGTGTTTTCGTGATACTATGATATCATAGTATCACTATGAGAGGTGACAGACCATGAGAACCTACAGCGGTAAAATCCTCATCCGGGTGCCCTCCGAGATCCACCAGGAACTGGCCCGGGAGGCCTTCGAGAGCGGCAGGTCCATCAATCAGCTCTGCACGGAAGCCATCTTGGCGAGAAAGGCCCTCAAAAACTACGACCCCTGGAAAGGCATCGAGAAGGTCTGGAAGAAGAATAAGAAGATCGATTCCGGCAAGCTGTCGAAAGAGATCGGTCTGGCCATCGCAGAAGCCCGGCGTGCCGCCTAAGCTCAAGGTGGTGCTGGACACCAATGTCCTGGTGTCCGGGTTCATCAACCCCCTGGGCCCGCCGGGGAGGATTCTCAAGGCCCTTCGCCAGAAGAAATTTGTTCTCGTCACTACCCCCTCGATCAACCAGGAAATCCTCACGGTTTTGAATCGCCCGCGGCTTCAATATAAATACGGGTTAAGAGAGCACCTCTTTGACGCTGCCTTTATCTTGTGGGAAGAAGCCCAGGTCATTCCCGATCCTGCGGAAGTGAAGGTTTCCCGCGACCCGGACGATAATAAGTTCCTGGCCGCAGCACGGGCGGGGTCCGCCAACTACCTTGTGACCGGGGACATCAATGATTTGCTGATTCTGGGCAGATACGAGAATACCAGAATCGTCAGCCCGGCCCAATTCATGGATCTTCTGACCGACCCCGATTTCGGGACCAAGTAGAAGGATTTATCAAAGTTGTTCCAAGGAGACCTCAAATGAAATCCCTCCACAAATACTCCGACCACACTTACGCCGTCTTCCGCATGGTGGCGGGCTTTATGTTCGCCTTCCACGGCATGCAGATCCTCTTCGGCATCTACGCCGAGGGCTTTCCCCAAGTCACCATCGGCACACAGATGTGGTACGGCGGCATCATCGAGCTCGTGGGCGGCATTCTTGTGGCGGTGGGCCTCTTCACCCGCGAGGCGGCGTTCCTCTGCTCCGGCACCATGGCGGTGGCCTACTTCCAGTTCCATTGGAAGCTCCAGCTGGGCTCCATGGCGCTCCCCGGCGTCAACCAGGGCGAGATGTCGGTGCTCTACTGCTTCATCTTCCTCCTCATCGCCACCTGCGGCGGAGTCAAGTGGTGCGTGGATAAAGCGGATTAGATTCTTTGCTCGGGAATGTGCAAATCGGATTCTTGGCCATCGGGACTTCTGTCGGAAACCTCTCCGTGGTTTCCCTCACGCCTGCGGCGTGAGCCTCCCATCCAAAACGATGTCCTGCGAATCCAATTTGCACATTCCCTCGCAAAGTTTAGTAATTACAGGATTTCCCTCTCCCTCCGGGAGAGGGTTAGGGAGAGGGTGGTAATTTGAGCCGGACCTCCCTCATCCCCTGGGGCTGGGACGATGATTGGGAACTTGAGCTCAAGGATTATCCCGAGGACGACCCCATCGTGGGGCGCGTCACGGCGGTGTTCCGCGACCAGTACCTGGTGCGCTGCGCCGAGCGCGAAGTAAGGGCGGAGATATCGGGGAAACTCCAATTCGGCGCCAAAGCTCCGCCGGATTACCCTTGCGCGGGGGATTGGGTCGTCTTGAAGGACACCCAGGGCGAGCTTTGCATCATCGAATATCTCATCCCCCGAAAGAACTTCTTGTCCCGGAAATCCGCGGGCACGGGCGGACAGGAGCAGAGTTTGGCCGCGAACGTCGACATCGTCTTCATCGTGAGCGATTTCGAGAATGATTTCAACCTCTGGCGCATCGAACGCTACCTGGCCCTGGCCAGGGCCGAGAACATCCGGCCCATCGTCCTCCTGAACAAATCCGACCTGGCCCCCCATCCTGAGGTTTGCGTGAAAAAAGTGAAGGAGATATTCCCGGACGGCTTGGTCTATACTCTCTCCGCGGTCAAAAGAGAAGGCCTTGAAGTCATCCATCAGAATCTCGAAGGCGACCGCACGGGCATTTTTCTCGGAAGTTCCGGGGTGGGCAAATCGACTTTGCTCAACGCCCTGACCGGGTCCGAGATCCAAAAGACAAGCCCGGTGCAGGCCAGGGACGGCCAGGGAGTCCACACCACTTCCCACCGCCAGATCTTCGCGCTCCCTCAAGGCGGGCTCATCATCGACACTCCCGGCCTGCGGGAGATCCAGCCCTGGAAGGACGCGACGGAGCTCGCGGGGGTTTTTGAGGACATCGACCTTCTGGCCGCCCAATGCAAGTTCGGGGATTGCCGCCATGACTCCGAACCCGGCTGCGCGGTCAAAGAAGCGCTTGGAAAGGGGCTCCTCGCCGCCGGGCGTTTTGAAAGCTACCTTCGGCTCCAGCGGGACGTCGAAGCCCTGAAGAGCAAACAAGACCCCTCGATGCGGCCCGACACCAAAAAGGGCCGGGAGAACATCGAGCGCGCCAAGAAGCAGAACCCCGAAAGAAAAAAGATATAATCACTCCTGATGCTGGGCGTCTACGGGGCTGCTTTGTTCATGTCGCTGGCCGGAGGGTTCGTTTTTGTGCCCTTCTCCATCTGGCTCGCCCGGAAGATGAGCGTGATGGACCGGCCCGATTTCCGCAAAGTCCACCGCGACCCCCTGCCCCGCTGGGGCGGCCTGGGCCTGGCCCTCTCGGTCTTCCTTTCCGTCGGCGTCCTCTACTTCTTCTCCGCCCAATTCCAGACCCTCCTCACCTACCGCCACAGCGTCTATAACGGCAAGGAATTCGCGGGGGTGCTCTCGCTCAACAAGCAGGTCATCGGCATCCTCTTCGGCTCCCTCTTCGTCCTGGGCCTGGGCATGTGGGACGACAAGGCGGGCACCTCGGCCCCCGTCAAACTCCTGCTCCAGATGATCGCGGCCTACATCGCCATGGATTACGGCGTGCGCCTTTCGGGCATCGTCCTGCCCTGGGGCGACAGCTACATCACTTTCCCTCTCATCGTGAGCCAGATGATCACGGTGGTATGGCTCATCGGGTTCATGAACACCGTCAACCTGGTGGACGGCCTCGACGGCTTGGCCGCCGGGATCTGCGCCATCGCGGCCGGAACTTTTCTTATTGTGGCCGTGCTCCAGGGCCAAACGCAGGTGGTCTGGTTCTCCAAGCAGTTGAAGCTTGCGGGAGTCCTTTCCGCGGCCCTTTTCGGCGCCTGCCTGAGCTTTCTCTGGTTCAATTTCCACCCGGCAAAGGTCTTCATGGGGGACGGCGGAGCGCTTTTTCTGGGCTACATGCTGGCCTCCATCACGGTCATCGGCACCTTGAAGACCACCGCCTTCTTCTCGCTCATCATCCCCATCGTGGTGGTGGCCCTCCCCGTGCTCGACGTCGCCGCCTCCATATTCCGCCGCCTGCGGAGCGGCCGCAAGGTGATGGAGCCGGACAGCGGGCACCTTCACCACCAACTGTTGCGCCACGGCTGGACGCACAGGGAAGCCGTCATGGGCGTCTACATCGTCACGCTCCTCTTCTCCCTCTTCTCCATATTGCTCACGGTCTTCAAAGGAAAGGTATGAAAAAGATACTCTGCGTCTTCGGCACGCGCCCCGAAGCGGTCAAGATGGCCCCCGTGGTGCGCGAACTGATGAAACGCAAGCGCCGCTTCGCCGTCAAGCTCTGCGTGACGGCCCAGCACCGCTCCATGCTCGACGACGTCCTGAAGATATTCCACCTGGTGCCCGACTACGACTTGAACATCATGAAAGAAGGCCAGTCCCTGGAGCACATCACCGAGCTCGTGATGAAGAAAGTCACCCCCGTCTTGAAGCGCGAGAAGCCGGACCTGGTCCTCGTCCACGGGGACACCTCCACGACATTCGTCACCGCGCTCGCCGCTTTTTATCAGAGGATCCCCGTGGGCCATGTGGAGGCGGGCCTCCGCTCCTACGATTTCGACAACCCTTTTCCCGAAGAAGGCAACCGCCGCCTGACGGACGACCTCTCCACCCTGCACTTCGCGGCCACGCCTACGGGCAAAAAGAACCTGCTCGCCGAGAACATCGCGCCCCAGGGCATCTACATCACGGGCAACACGGTCATCGACGCCTTGAAGTGGGCGGTGCTCCAGCCCCATGTCTTTGAGAACAAGACCCTGCGGGATTTCTTCGGCCATGTCATGCAAGACGCCGACGCCCAGATCATCCTTGTGACCGCGCACAGGCGGGAGAATTTCGGCAAGCCCCTGAACGACGTCTTCCGCGCTCTCAAAAAGGCCGCCGACCGCTTCAAGAACGCCCGCATCGTCTACCCGGTGCACTTGAACCCCAATGTCCTTGTCCCCGCCAGGAAGATCCTGGGCGGGCACCCGCGCGTCCTTCTGCTTCCGCCCCTGAACTACCTGGACTTCGCCTGCCTGATGGAGCGCTCCACTTTCGTTGTGACCGATTCGGGCGGGCTTCAGGAAGAAGCGCCCTCGCTCGGCAAGCCCGTGCTGGTCTTGAGGAAAGTGACCGAGCGCCCCGAAGCTGTCGCGGCGTCCACCGCGCGCGTCATCGGCACCGACTTCAACAAGGTCTACGGCGAGATCTCCCGCCTGCTCACGCAGGACGACCTCTACACCAAGATGGCGAACGCGGTCAACCCTTACGGGGACGGCAAGGCCGCCGCGCGCACGGCGGAGGCCATCCTCCACCACTTCGGCCTGGCCCAGCGCCCCAAGGATTTTTCCCCAAGCTGAAATTGCCCCGCAAGACCCTAGCTCTTCTGCTCCTCTCGGCCCTCTTCGTCTCCAAGGCCGCGGCCGCCCCTTCGCAGCGCTCAGGGACGGTGGAGGCGCCAGAGGCGCTGGCCGCCGTGCGCGCGCCGCCTTTCTTTTGGAACGAGCGGGAGGGCCGGTCCACATTCCGCATGGCGCTCCTCCTCTATTGGAGCGGGCAGGAACCCGCCAGCACATTCACGCTTGTGGCCCCGCTCTACTACAGCGCCGTGAGCGAGGGCGAGGACCTGCGCGTCCTCCTGCCCCTCCACTTCCGCTACCGCGTGGGCGGCGAATCCTCAACGCTCTGGGGGCCTTACTTCGAGAAAAAGACCCCCGATTCCCTCACGCGCTTCGCGGTGCCCCTCTTCTGGGTCTATAAGGACAGCGATGTGTCCCAGGGCCTCATCCCGCCCTACTTCTGGCGCCGCAAGGCGGACCGCCAATTCGAGGTGGGCTTCCCG
>MGUS01000033.1:0-4468 GCA_001800085.1 Elusimicrobia bacterium RIFCSPLOWO2_01_FULL_60_11
GAACTACATGGCGCCGGGGGTCGAGGACCGCCGCTCCACCTTCAAATTCCCCGAATTGTTCCCGTCGGAGGACGCGGATTTCGTGAACGACGCCTTGGCGGCCCTTCTGCCCGCAGACCTGCTGGGAAAATTCAGGGGCTTGAAGGACCCCGAGAACGGCCTCCCGATCGCCCCCGACAAGATCCTCCTCCGGGACATCATCAAGCTTGTGCGCACTCTGGGGCTCGGAGCAGGCGACGCTGAGGCCAATCTCGAAGCGATGATGCGGGGGTATCTGCAGTTCCTTATCGATGACCTGAAGTGGGGCCCGAGCGCGCTGAATCCGACTCCAGCGCCGGAGCTGCCCAAGGTGATCGACGTCCTGAAAGACATCCAGACTATCATCGTCCACACGGGCGACAGCAAACTGGACGCCTTGCTCAGCGCGAAATTCGGCGCTCTCAAGCAGAAGCTGCCGGAAGCATTCTCGAACCTCCGGCTTCACATAGCCGGCAGGCTTTTCGATGTTCCGGGGCCGGGACTGGACAAGGGCCTGGCTTCAGCCAGCCGCTTCATCGCATTCCTGCTCGACAATGACAACGAGCACATCTCAATGTTCATCAACAGCGATTCCAACGCCTATGACCAGTATTATCGGATGGCGGGCTGGAGGCAGTTGACCGATTTTACGGGGGGGAACGAAGCGGAGCAGCCGCTGCTGGATGAATTGAAGCAGGCGCTGGAGAAGACCTTACCCGACCCTGCCAAGATCTGGTACAAGCCGGCCAGGCCGATGTCCAAACATCAACGCTCCGAGACCATCAGAAAATGGGCCGGGGTCCCTCTGTCCCTGCTCGCTTCGCCCGAAGAGAAGCGGGAAAAACGGGCTTTGGCCGACAAGCTGCTGGAAGGCCTCAAAGGGGACCCCCGCATCTCCAACGAGATCGTCCTGTTCCTCAAAGGATTGGAGACCACGGCTTCGGTGCCCATGTTCAACCTGTTCCTCATTCTGTTCCTGGCGGGCAACCTCGCCTTATTCTCCGGCAGCAGGCCCACGGACCGTTTCCTCTACCGTTTCTACAGGATGCGGAAGGTGGACATCTTCGCTCCCTGGTTCATCTGGTTCTCGTTCCACATGTCCCTGCGCAGCGGCTACCCGCTTTTTTGGGATGAGGACCCTTATACCGCCCAGAGCCGGTTGAACCAGATCCTCTCCGACCACCCTAAAACGAGCGAGCTCTTGCGCGGCCGGGGCGGATTCTACAACGAATTCCAATTCCTATGGGACAACGCGGCATATGCGTATAAGATCAGGGCCCTTGAATTCCGGGGCCAGTACCAGCCTCCGGCCCCAGGCGACCGCCGCGCGTTCCTTCCCGGAGTGCCGGAATACGCCATGGATGATTGGTTGGAATGGATGAACAATCTTATATCGACGAAGTACCTGGAGAGTGAGCTCAAGAAGGTGGATATCCGCTCCATCCCCTCCGGTGAGATCGTGCCCGGGCTCATGGCGCGCAATCCCATCACCGAACAGCAGATCCTCCCCGGGGGGAAAGCGGTGCACATGCCGGTCAGCGCCCTGGCGGAGCTGACCGAACCCAGGCAGGAGAACGATCCTTTCCAGTTTCTCCCAACTATCGCCGAGGCCGAAAAATTCGCGTCTGAACGCGATGCCAACATCAAGAAGTGGCTCCGGTCCGTTAAGGACAGGGGTCTGACACAGGTGACGGTGCGGTATAAGGCAGGCCTTGAGGACAACGGGGGCGTGCAGGCCATCATCCAATTCGCCCGGCAGCTGGGATTGCGCGTCATCCGGGACCCCCAGAAGCCGATCGCGCTGCATCCGAAAGACATCCGGCCCGGCGAGAGCGAAGCGGCTTACGCGGAGAGGATGGTGCGCGAGCGGCCCTCCGACAAATGGACCGTCTGGGACATCATGCAGGATACTTGGGATCTGGTTCGTCCAGCCGCGTTCAACAAGGCCACGGGAGCAACAGCGCTCGTTTTGATATTCCCGTCGATCGCGTTCGGGAACCCCCTTGCAGATCTCGCCGCCTTCCTGGCCCTGGCCCCGGGATATCTGGTTCCCAGCATCGCTTTCGGGCTTGCCATGGTGTTCTGGCTCGCCAAGGCCGTGGGTAAAAAACACGGCTCTGCATCGTCGGTAGGCGGCCTGACTCGAAGGCAGTTCGTCGGCCGAAGCGTGGCCGCCATCATGGGAGTGGCCGCCGTTCAATTCACTGGAGTCATTCCTCAAGCCCTCCTTGCCCAAGTTCAGTCCGCCGTTCAATGGCTCTCCGACCCCGTTTCCAGCGTCACCCACAGGTTCGTCCACACCCGGCAGGTTGAACGGCCCGGCTCGATGAAGGACGTCCTCGCAGGCACGAAGCCAAAAGCGCCCGTGGAAGGGGGGGCCGTTCTGGAGACCGAGGGTCCCGGGCTTTTTGGGTCCGTCGGACGGCGGATTACCGTGAAAGGGACTCGCACCCTCTCTCCCAACGGCAGCGTCACGGTGGACGTGGGCGCGCTGAACTTCGGCGACGACGAGAACCCCCATCTGAAGCTCAAGGTCGCCAGCATCGGCGACGACGAGACCTCGGTCCAGATCGTGATCGAGAACAACCGGCTTTCCAAGAGGGTCAGCGGAGAGGAATCGGACAAATTCTTCCTGACCCATCCGGAATATAAGGCGTATCTCCGCAGCATCAGCGACGAGATCACGAAACGGAAGCTTTTCGAGGAGGAACGCCGGGCTACCCTGGAGAACAGGCCGGCCACCTCTCTTCGGCGGCGACTCAACAGCTTGTCCGGGACTCTCATCGACCACTTCATCAACGAATTGCAAAGTCCGAACAGCAGCGCCTATCAGGCCTTCTATGCCTCCCTGTCCTTGAGCAGCCGGGGCGCCATCACGCAGTGGATGCCGAGGGGCGCTCCGGGCTTCGAATCCCTGCCCGAGCATGTCCAGTTGCAGAGCGATGCGGTCTATAAGGTCATGCACGCTCAGGTGATGGGGGAAAGACAGCGCCGGATAAGCAGGGGCGAGGCCTCGGCGCCCGTCGTCTTGCTCGAACCATGGATGGAGCAGATTCGCGCGGTGGATTTCTGGCAAGAGGTGGGTTACCCGGTGAGCCAGATGATGGAGGCGCTCTTAAAGGGCGCTCTCAAAGGCGTGGAGCCTGCCGACGCTGGCTTTGAGGACCTGACGGACCTGCGCACGGATTGGCTGGATGTGCTCAAAAGCTTCAGGGCCAGGCCGGACTCGGGAGGCGCGGACCAGGAAGCCCGTTACAGAAAACTCATCGAAGACTATAAGGAACTGTCCGACGACATCGATGATGAATGGGAGGCCCTCATCGCCGAGGCCGATGACGACCTTTACGCCTACGCTTACATCGAGCTCGGGCCGTTGCAGGAAGAATACCGTTCACAAAGGATCAGGTTCGAAAAGCGCGCTCTGAAGTTGCGGGAGATCTCCCCGGAGACCATGGACATGGACCTCCGCCGCAAGCTCGTCCGCGACGCAATAGAGGACCCGGAGGCCGACGGCGGGCTGTTCCGCTCCGCGGGCGGGACGGACATGAACGGCACCTACAAAGACCTCCTCTTCCGCTTTGCCCTCTACGGGCGGCCGGGCGACATGACCGAAGAGGACTTCGCGACCTACTTCATCCTGGGCCCCGGCAAGGGCATCATCACTTCCCAGCCCGTGGATCACCAGGCTCTGGTGGCCTATCTTAAAGACCCCGCCACGAAGGCGCTCCGCAAGGAGCTGAACGACGCCATTGAGGGGAGGAAGAACGAATTCAGCTATAAGATCCCAGCCACCCTTCAAAAAGAAGGGCAATTCGGATATGCGGACCTCGGACACCTGAGGGGGATGACCGTCCCGCTCATAAGCCCCAGGGACGGCAAGACGGCCGAGAACATCCCGTTCCTAAGCGACGACATGAGCTTCAAGTTCTTCCTGAACAGCAAGACGGAAGGCCGGCCCAACGGGGGCAAATCCATCGTCCTGGAGGATTTCGGGATCGTGGACCTTGACGTGACGGAAGAGCCCCTGGACCTGTTGAAGACCGGCCATGGCGTGGACGAGACGGACGAAGCCACGGACAGGCAGAGGGACATCCAATTCTTCGAAGGCCTGCCGAAAGCCGAGGTGGTGGACGGGGGCCGCGTTTTGGAGATCACGGGCATCGGCCCGGTGAAACCCCAGCCCGGCCCGAATCCGTTGTTCAACCCGGCCCAGTATGTCAGGGCCAAGGACATCACGGATGCTGTTCAAAGAAAACAGGATTTCAGCATCCACGCCCAGATGGAGGGGCGCAAGATCTTCGCGGTGTACAAACCCCGCGACCCCGCCCGGTTCGGCCAAGACATCGACTTCGCCGCATCTCGGATGGAGATCGACGGGTTCATCGTGAAATGGAGCGGCGGCACAGGCGAGAACGACGGCAATGTGCTTCCATTGCTGCAAGAGGCCAGG
>MGUS01000033.1:4479-9627 GCA_001800085.1 Elusimicrobia bacterium RIFCSPLOWO2_01_FULL_60_11
TTGCGCGGCAGAACCGGGACAGGGTATTGAACCCCACGGAAGGCGCCGACCGGGATGTTGCCCGGAACATCATGAAGGAGCATCTCCGGCTCATCCTGCAGAATTTTTCCGCGAATCCGACTTACCAGAGAACGGGCGGCCTTCCCGTCATCCATCTTTTGAAGATGGTGAATTTTGAGCCGGAAGATTACGCGGATGTCCAGACCGAGCTCATGGAGGAATTCGGACTTGTCTTCGCCTTCGTGGGAGATTCCACGCAAGACCAGGGCCCGGACAGGACGGACCCCACCGGCCGCACGAGCCGCGGCGCGGAATACTTCGCATCGGTCAACGGGCTGTATGAAGGGTTCAATGAAGCGATGCTGAAAAGCGAACCGGAATGGCAGAGGAACCCCCAGAACTATGAGGATTCCGCCAGAGCGAGCGTTTATGAGGTCAGTCTGGGCAACCCCTCGTATCTGGGCCGGGTCGGCTCCGTGTATGCGGCGCCTGACGCTGAAGACGTCAACGGCTGGGCTGAAAAGACCGCCGATTACGCCGTGCGGGCGCAGATGCAGTGGGTCATCGTCCAGTCCTTTGAAAATTTCGAGCCCTCCGCGGGAAACGGAGGCTTTGCGCGTCTGTGGAGCTTGATGCGGCTTGCGGCAAGGATGAAGGGAATCGCCAACCCGGACCCTCAGCTGCCCATTGAAGTCAAGGAGGACATCCGCAAGGGCGTTGCGGAATGGGAGCGGACGCGGGAAAAAACCCCTGTCCTGTACAAGGATTACGCGCCGCCCACTCTGGATGACTTCCTGGGCCGAGAGCGGACCGGTTTTTCAAAGCCCGTTCTGAACTACGGAAGCGTCAACCATAATTTCACGGTCTCGCAGACGAGGGATTATGAGATCGTCTATGCGCTCGAAGACGCCGCGGACCCCCGCGTCAAGATCGGGATGGACATCTCCGAGCAGGAGATGATCGGGGCCGACCCCAAGGACGAACGGCTTCCCCGGTATCACCGCCTGAAAGACATCGACGGCCAAGCCGATCCCGGAGAGATCCTGGGGACGAATGGAACGACCTACGCGACAAGGACCTACCATCTCCAAGCCGGCAAGAACTACCGGTGGGACATCCCCATCCTCATGGAAGCGGATCTCGAAGGCCGGCGCAAGAGCAATGCAGGGGCCCGGGCGAAGGTCCGCGTCAATCTGCGCCCGGCCCAGGCCGATGGGAACGGCCTTATCAATTTTACGCTGGATGTGGCCCAGGCTCCGGACGGCGCTTACCGGATGGCCGACTACATGGACGGGAACATCATCTCCAGAGGTTTTATAGAGTCCGGCGACGGGGTCCTCTCCCCTGGCGCGCGCGGGGGAGTGCGGATCACCGGCAAAGAAGGCACGAGAAGGACCGTTGCCGTTGCGACCGCATGGGCGAAGATCCCCGTTGACCGCAACTATCTCGTGTTCGACGGCTTCGTCCCCGACCAAGTCTTGAAAGACGGGCCCGGCGTCATCATCTGGGTCACTCCCGGGTTGGACGAAGGGGACGAGGGTTTGGAAGGGTATCCGTTGAACATCGACGGCGGCTCCATCAGCCCGGATCCCGAGGAATTCACCAAGGGCTCGTTGAACGTGGTGAAATTGAAAAAAACCTTGAAGCTGGGACGCGCCATCGATGTCCATATCCTAGGGCTCCTCGGCATGACCGCGGACGAGTTTGACGAGATGCCGAGGGACGAAGCGGAGAGTGCGGCCGTCACCGCGTTCAACAGAGCCCTGCAGACCGACGTGCTGGGCCGGGTCGGGACGGACCTGCGTTCGACCCTGGCCCTTTCCGACAGGACAAAGGGCCTCATCGACTACGCGGGCCGTCCGGACAACGAGCCCCTGTCTCTCTCGAACCTGCTCATCATGAACCGCGCGCTCCTCCAAGCCGTCTACACCCGCGACTATGATTTCATGGCCTTTGCGGTCACGGATTTCTCCAGGCCTGTCGTGATCGAGATGGACCGCGACCTGCTTGAAATGACCGGCGGCAAAGTGAGGATCAGCGTCGGGGTCCCCGGGCCCAGGGGTGATGTGACCTCCACCATCGACAGCTCGCTCAGTTGGAAAGGCATGGGCCCCGCGGACGGGAGGTTCGCGGAGCTCTACGGTTTCCGCGCGCGCACTCTGGAACAGCTGCCTTTGGACGTCCAAAACCAGATCCGGACCCAATCCCTGCCCATGACCAGCCAACAGAAAGCGCCTCCCGCGCAGAGCGCCAAATTCGTTCCTTATAAGGCAGGGGCGACCTTGGCGGGGGTCGAAGAAGAACCGGCTCCGGGTACGCCCATCCCCTCAGTCGCCGATTTCGCCATCACTCTGCAGGGGGCGTATGAGAATAATGACATGGGCCAGCCCCTGGGCACCAGATACCGTCTGCGCCCGGACGGCAGGATCACGATCTCCCAGGTGACACTGCCGGAGGCCGAACAGCTGGCCCGGGGGAACAAACCCATGGAGGCCTTCACCACATTCGAAGTCAAGCACAGGACGCCCGCCGACTCCGTCGCGTCGAAGGACCCGGACACCCCTCTGCGCCTGAACCAGGTGCTGACCCTGGACGTGGAACAATTCACTCGGAACGCGACCGTCACCCTCATGGTGGAAGGCGCCGTCGTTCCGATCCGCCCCAAGAGGATCAACCGCACAGGGACTTATGAGTTCGACCTGAGCGAGCTGGACGAGGACGGGAAAGACCATGTGGCCGCAGCGATCAAACAGGCGTTGTCGCAATCCAGACGGGCCGAGCGCATGGTGCAGTTCTCCCTGAAATTCGTCTTTGACACGACCACTCTCGGCATCAACAGCCGTGAATCGATGACCTTCCGGCTGCGAGTCGCCGACAAGCCGGCGCCCAGGGGTGGAGGAGGCGTGGTGGTCCGCACACCCGCCGTTTTCGGGCTGATGCTGGCCGGGATGCTCACGCCCTACACATTCCTGTTCGACGCGGGCTTGCTTTTGGGGCTTGGATGGTTCGCCTTGTACATATTCAACCAATGGCGCGGCATGCGGGCTGCGGGGGCCAGGGAAATTAAATTCCCTTCGACCGAAGAAGAATGGCGAAAAATCCCCGGCATTGGCAAGGTGCTCTCCGGCAGGATCATGCAGGCGGTCGACGCGAAAGGCGGGACCTTGAGAAGCTTGGACGAGTTGCTCGATATCCGAGGGATCGGCCCCAAGCGGCTGGCCGCGATCCGGGGATATTTCACCAGGAACGGCATCGCCCTTCCAGCGGGGCGCCGCGCGGGTGTTATGAGTTCGATGGCCGCGAGCAAGTCCCTGCGCTGGCTGACGCCTTTCACGGTTGCATTGCTGCTCTTGCTGCAAGTCTCCACGGCTTCGGGCCAAGTTCAAATGCCAACCCAGATCCCAACCGGCAGTGGGATCGCCGTTCAAGTCCACCCCCCCGCTTCCGCCGTGAACAGGGCAGCCGTCCAGGCAGGCCATATCGTCGTCAAGAAAGGGGATTCGTTCTGGAAGCTTTTCGGCACCGGATGGAAGACCGTTTGGGAGGCCAATAAAGACAATATTCCAGACCCCAACATGTTAAGGATCGGTCAGCAGATCGTTGTGGCATCCGCTCCATTTGCGGAGGAAGCGGGCCGGGTCGTGGATGCCGCCGTGAGCGCGGCGTCGTCTGTTCAGGAGGCTGCCGCCGGCATCCTGGAACAAAATCCCGTGGCCCAGGCCGCCGCCGGCGCTACGGATATCTTGAGCCCGCCCGCCAAGGAACGGGTGGAAGCCGTGCCTTTTTCGGAAGCCGTTGCCCGTTCTTTTCCCGGGGGGGAGATGAAGATGACTTTCAAAGACGCCGCGGCCCAGGCGATCGAGAAAAACCCCAATGTCCTGACCGACAAGGAATATTTCGAGCTCCAGCGGCTCATCCTGCGCAAGACCTACTGGTACAACCGCTGGGGCATAGGCGCCGAAGCCACCGCGCGCCTCGACGCCATATTCCTGCCCAACCGGAATTTCATCAACATGGGGCCCGATAACCTGAACCGTGACCCCGCGATTTATCCCTTCGTCTTGACCGGGGTGAATCCCGCCATCAACACCGAATTCGCGGGGGAACTGGACCGGAACCTTCTGGCCTATCTGACAGAGTTGAACCCCATCTTCAACACGGACCCCAAGAAGGGGCCTTTGAGGAACGGGCTCACCGAAGGCATCTACACCCAGGCCTTCATCGACGCCATGAAGATGGTGGCCGATTCCCCGGCCTTCCGGCAGCGCTATAACATCTCCTCCGACATGGACGCCTACACGGTCCTCCACATCCTCATCAGCAACAATGAGCCCTCGATCAATATCATCTACGGCTTGGCCGACCTGGCCGCGCGCAACAACGGCAACCTCGGGCAGAACATCCAGAGCATCGATCAGCTCTTCCAGAGGGCCAACGAGATCAGCGAAAGGCCGGAATTCAAAGCCAGGTCCCAGACCTACTGGGAGGGCCGCACGCTCGACCCCCAGGCTGACAGGGGCAACCACGACATGAACTTCCTCCTGGAGCAGGCCTACCTGGAGCTGACCAGCGGCAGGGACTTGGCCACATTCAGGCGCAACCCATGGGCTTTCTCGGTCTCCGGGGACATCAGGATCCTGGACAGCCAAGCCGGCAAGGACCGGAAGGTCATCAAGGCGGAGACCAACGTCATCGAAAAGCGCCTGGCTCTCCAGGAACCTATGCTCAAGACCGACATCATCAACCTCGCTGTCTTGAAGGCCCGCCTCAAGGAGCGCATGGCCCTCATTGAGGAGAGGATTGCGAAGCTTTCCGCGTTCTCTCCCCGTCCCGAGGGATTGGAGGCGCAGATCCATGCCCTTGAATCCGACCTGCGCCTGGTCCTAAGGGATTACGTCTTGGCCAACGACCGCCTGGCCGAGCTCCTGCAGCTGGATCCCAACCTCCCCAGGTCCGATATCGTCATCCCCGCCGGGCTTGCCGACATGGACGGCATCGACGTCGTCGCCGCCCAGAAGGCCCTGACCGAGGCCGAGCTGGCCCTGGCCAAGATCCCCAGGGGGGGATCGGTCCTTAACTATTCCGGCATTGTAGGCGGCGCGCTTTCCCTTGAATACCCCGTCCTGACCCATACGGGCTACGGCGGGT
>MGUS01000033.1:9642-11278 GCA_001800085.1 Elusimicrobia bacterium RIFCSPLOWO2_01_FULL_60_11
ATTTCGTGAGCGAAACGGGCAAGGGCGTGCAGAAGGCCCTGGCCGCCGACGCCGAGAGGCAGCGAGTGAGGCGGGTGGATTTCGACCCCGCCATGCAGAAGGAGATGTCCCTTCTGCAGCTTATGCGCGCCGAAGTCGGGCTGGAGAAACAGCGCGCGCGCGCGGCAATTTATGAGGATTACGACTCGAAAAAGCCCATGATGACCGACGACCCCGCCCGGGTGAGCATGGAGGCCGACCATACCGCGGCCCTCCTCCTGCTCAAACAGAAAGAGGACGATTTCAATGCCGCCAAGCTGGATTACCGACGCTGGGGCGGCGACCCGGATGAGGATCCGGTCCGGGCGCAATTCCCGGGCATGGAAAAGATCCGCACCCTCGATCTTACGCCCCTCACCCACCTCGCCCGCGATTACTTCGGCTCTCTCCAAGAGGGTTCCCGGGATGTCCGTTTAGCTCTGATGGCGGCCAGGGGACATGACGGACCCTCCGGGGATTTCCGACGATTGATCCTTAAGCGCCTTGAGCTGAACGCGAACCTTTTCGGCTTCAATGCGAGCAGCATCTTCCCGGGGCGCAGCCAAGGACTTTCCCTGGGGATCACCGTGGGATGGGTCGTCTTCCAGCCCGGGCGTGAACAAGCCGAGGAGATCGCGAAGGTGGACCTGGAAATCGCGGAATTGGCCACGCAGGAGGCCATGTTCTTCGTGGCGCGCGACGTCATGGTCAACTATGTCCAATTGGACGGGGATTATCGGAAGTATCAGAACCTCGCGGAGAGGTTGGGACAGGAAAGGAACCGCCTGGAAACCCTCTCGCAGGACTATGAGACGGACCCACTCCGGCTCGCCCAGGCGCGCGCGCAGGTGGCCTCCCTTGAGGCGGACCTGGCCGTGGAAGAGGGCAACATCATCCAATCCTTCCTTAGCATCAAACTTCTGACGGGCAAAAGGGACCTGGAGACCGACCCCGCGATATTCTCGGGACCGCGCCTCGGGGAAGGGAATTTGGACGCCTCATTGGCGGCCAGCTCCTCCATGCGCTACGGGGACGGCTATCAGGCCGACCGGATCGCGTCCCTCCAGCTGCAGATCGCAAAACTCCAATATGACATCGCCCATGATCCCAAGCGCAACTGGCATTTTTCGCTGAGCGCAACGATCCATCCCGCGCCGGGCATCCCGATCCTTCCCAATCTGCCCATCCCCGGCTTCCTCCAGCAGGACGCGCGCCATTACATTTTCGGCTATTCCTGGTTCGGCATCAAGGAAGCCGCGGCCTTTGTCGCCAAGGCGGGAGGAGCCGATTGGGATCCCAAGAGGCCCGTGAACCAGCGCAAGCGCGTCGATGCCATGAATCGTCAGCTCACCGAAGACAACCGGACCTTCGCCGAAGAGGAAGCGATGAAAACCGCACTCGACCGCGAGCGCGAACTCCTTTCGGCTATCCGCGACATGGACGAGTTGACCGCGGCCAGGGACCATTACAGGCAGAT
Organism: Elusimicrobia bacterium RIFCSPLOWO2_01_FULL_60_11; assembly: GCA_001800085.1. Taxonomy (GTDB): domain Bacteria; phylum Elusimicrobiota; class Elusimicrobia; order 2-02-FULL-39-32; family 2-02-FULL-39-32; genus 2-01-FULL-60-11. The sequence goes on from MGUS01000033.1 coordinate 11,138, forward strand.
GGCCGCGCAGGGCAGGAAAGGCCTTGCGAAGTGGGATTACAACAAGGAGGACGGCATGCCTGTCTCCACGGAGATATTCGGGGAGCTTTCGGACATCGGCGCTGTCACGGAGCCTGCCATCGCCTTGGATGCCCAGGTGAA
>MGUS01000033.1:11314-12795 GCA_001800085.1 Elusimicrobia bacterium RIFCSPLOWO2_01_FULL_60_11
GGGATGCCATGGCTGCCGCCGCCGCCAAGGGGACTCTGGAGCGCCAACCCTCCGCCGCCAGCCGGCGAGCCACGGCCGATATCCGCACCGAACCCCTCCGCCGCCAATTGGAGCAGTACCGGAATGCCTTGAACGCCATGCGCACCCTGCTGGCCAACGTCGGCCCGCCCGGAACGCCCAGAGCGGAGGACCGCGACAAGACGCCGGACACCCCGCCCCCTCTCGAGCCCGAAGCGCCTTCCGCTCTTACGACGGCCTGGCTCGCGGCCAACCAGTACAGTCCCCAGATATTGAAGAATTACTCGGTCACGGCGGCGTTCCGCTCGCCCGTCTCGCCCGCGCGGATCGAAGGGGATGTGAAGCGCGAACAGGAGTTCAAGCTGCGGATCATCGAACAGAACGAAGAGGTGCGCTACATGGAATCCTTGAGCGAGAACATCATGTGGAGGAACTTGGGCGAAGTGGCCCGAACTGCGGAGGAGACGCTCAAGCAGTCCGCGGACGACGCCAGGGCGAGCGCCCTGGCGGGGCTTTCGGTGCTTTTGAATTCCAGCGATCCCTATGAGCGGAAGGCCGTCCTCATCGTCCGGGCTCTGGTCTTGAACGACATCGGGTCCGGCAAGTCCTTCGCCAGCACCATCCAGTCCTACCTGGCCCAATCCGAGGCCCAGCTAAGGAACTCCCGGCGGGGACTGGAAACGGCCATCCAACGCATCGTAGGCCGCCAGGTCGACCTTTCCGGCGACGTCGAAATGATCGAGGGCTACGCCGCCCAGGTGGCTCTCGCTCTGCCCAACGCCCAAGAAGTTGCCTCCTCAAACCCCGAGAGCGCGGCACACAAGGCCCGCAAGGATCAGCTCAATGAGCTGACCAAAGCCATCGACCGCACCGGCCGAACCCTCGTGCCGTCCCTGAGCATCAAGGCCAACACGGAATCGGCCAATACGGCCACAACATTCGGCATATCTGCCGGGGCATACAACCCGGCCGCCCGCATCGACAAACAGATCCTGAAGGACCAGATCCGGCAGGCGGAAAGGCAGATCCGCACATCCGATCAAGAAAGGATCCGGCGGCTGCATTCCCTAGCCGACAGCTACGCCTTGACGGCGGACGCCTTGGTCGAGGCAGAGCACGCGGCCGAGATCATCGCCGAGCAGGTGCAGACCGCCTATAAAATGAATCATTCCCTGGCCGTCAAGGGGAATTTGGAGGTCGAATACAGGAAAGCGGTCGCGCGGCCGATGGAATTGAGGATCCGCCTTGCGTCCATCCGGGCCGAACTCAAGGTCAAGTTCGGCGTCCAATTTCAAGAACAGACCCCAGATACCCCGGCAGTCCCAGAACCATCCATTCAGGGGACCTCTCGAGTCATTCCTTATGAGAGGATCGAGGAGGTCTACGCCGAGAAATTGGCCGAGCGAGCGCGCCAGCCGGTCCAGAGCATATTCAAACAACTCTATCCTACGCTCTATGGATTG
>MGUS01000033.1:12823-17229 GCA_001800085.1 Elusimicrobia bacterium RIFCSPLOWO2_01_FULL_60_11
ATGCCGCCGAAGACGCCGCCGCACAGAGGACCGGGACTTCTCTAGATAAGATCCAGACCCCGTGGGCCGTTGGCGTGGTCCTCGCTTTGGGGTGGATGGAAGCGACATACGGTCCGGAGGCGGTGCTGGCAATCGTGACATTGGGGTTGGTAACGGGAGCCGCGTACTTGGCCTGGGTCCTTTGGAGCGCCGTCCGCGATTATCAGATGCCGGCTCTGGACGCACCGCAAGACGCCGGGCGCAGGATGTTCACCAAAGTCTTCGCAGGCGCGGCCGTGGGAGTTGCGGTGTTCGGGCTCACTAAGGAAGCTCAGGCGGAAACCACAACGGTCTTCAATGCCGACGGGACGGTGACCGAGACGGCGGTGCAGGACCGCGGCAACGGGAGCAAGCTCATCGTCCTGGAGACCTTTATTCCCGCCGCGGCGAATTCTCCCAAAGTGCTTTTACGGCGCGAAGAGATGGATGTCATCCATGCCACAGGCCGGGCGGAGATTCGGAATGCGTATAAGCTGGAAGAATGGGACAAGACCGGCCGCGTCAAGCTCACAGAATACTCGCTCACTCGAAAGGCCGGCGTCGACCGCCGCGGGGATAATCATGGCCTGATCCAGGGGCAGGCGATCACTTCTCAAATGGCGCAGGCCCTGGGCCAGGCTCAAGGTGAGAGGGAAGGTTATCTCATCCGTTTGACCGCAAGCGATACGGGCGAACTCATCGGGGTCTATCGGAACGGATCCGATGAGACGTTCTATCGGGCTTTCGCGGTTTCCGGAGCCCGCGCTTTGGATCTGGCCGTGGACTCCTCGGGAAAGATGGTATTCCGGTCCGATGATGCCTTTGCCGCGGCCCTGGATAGAGTCAATCGGGAGTCGTCACCCACAAAAATAACGGATGCCGCGCTTACCGCGGGGGAGATACGGATCACCGCGCAGGATGAGACCAACCGCTTCCTATTCTCCTTGAACAGGCGGACCGGGGCTCTGAATTCGATCTATCGGATCAAGAAAATGGATACTTCCGTCCAGCCCGTGGGGCAGTTGGAAGCCCTGCGGGACCGCACTTACGGGACGGTCGACGGCAGGCCCATCTTAAATACTCAAGCCGATGCCATCAACCGCGCCGTTTTCGAAAGACGCTCATATATCTTTGAGCTCTTCAGGACTGGCGATGAATTGGTGTCCGTGTCCGGCGACTACCGCGGCAACCGCATCTTCTTTGGGGTGGATTCACAAGGAAGGAAGCTCACGAGCGTCGCGGTCAATCCGGCGGGGCTCCTGTCGGAACAGCCGTCGGAACGCGCGGAACTCCGGTTCGGGTCCTATGGGGACTATGAGATCAGTGAAGGGGAAGGGAACGCCATCAACGGGTTCCTCGGGGGAAACAGGGCCTCGATCGGGGGGTTCTTCAACGATCCCAAAGCCGGGCTTCTGGTCTATTCCGTTCCCGATGCGTCCGGGACTCAATATTTCATCCGCGTAAAATCCGGGAATATCGTGGAGGCCTATGGCGTCGCCCAAGACGGCAGGCTCAAACAACTTGCGGACGGCACTTACGGCCGCGCCAGCGATGAGAAGGGCGAGCGATATGACATTTCGGCGGATGATGCCCGGGTCACGGGTGATTATATCTCCGCGTATGGGGTGAAGATTGCCGGCCTGTCCTTCGATTCCAGAAGCCGCGTCTTCACGGTTTCCTCGGCGCCCAACCCGCAAGGCAGCAGGTTTGTGGTGGGGGTCCGTGAAGGAGAAGCAGTCACAAGATACGGCCTGAATGGGAACCAGTTGGTCCAGTTCTCGAACGGAGACTATGGTCTTATCAACGACGAGAAGGGCAAAGCGCGCGAGATCAAAGCCGAAGCCGCCCGACTCATCAGCGAGGGGATGGTAAGCTTGAGGACGCAGATACAGGGCTTGGCCTATGAAAGAGGCGGTTATAAGATCCAGCCCGACGGCTCCGAGATCCCGGATGACACATTGCTTGTCGATGAGCTCTTGGCCTACTCGGAAGCCAGGGGCGGGAACCAGTTCTTTGTGAGCGTGCTCACGAATGATAAGGAAACCAAACTCCGCTCGGCCTATGGCGTCAATGGGCTCGATTCCCAAAAGGCACGGCTCATCCGGCTCGCCGACATGCATATCGACGCGTACGGGCCTTACGGTCGTGCAAAAGGATTCAATCTGCTCGATGCGGACGGCGAAGCCATCAATGATTGGCTGGATAAGAACGGCTACGAGTTCAGCTTTTTCGGATACGGCGCTCCCTTCCTCTACGCCTACGCCAAAGGCGAGCCGCCCAACCCGCCGCGGCTTGGAATCATCAAGAACACCAATGATAGATTCTCCAATTTATTGGGCGGGATCCGGTCTGAATGGCTGGTCGGTTCCATCATGGCCATGTCCTGGCTGGACGCGGTGTCCCGTCCTGAAGCCGTGCTGATTTTTGGGGCGCTGGTCCTGACCGCGGGCCTGGGTTATGCCGCATGGGCACTGTGGAACAGGGTGACAGAGGCGAATCCCGCCCTCCGTGGCATAAGCGCCGAGTCCATCGACAAGTCCTTGTTGCGTCAGCTTACTCCCGCCGACCGGGAGCTGCTCGCGCGCATCATAAGCACGCACGATTTTGAAAGTCTGAAACCCGTTCCGCGCAAGGTTTACATTGCGAAAGCCGAAATGTCGAAAAAATCAAGGGATGAAGGTAGGACAGTTTACCTGCGGTTGGACAAGCCGGCAGTGATAGGGAACGAACATATCAGCATATTGCGGATCAAAGGCGTGCGGCTGCGGATCGAGGCGGATGGCCGGGTGAAGGCCTATAGCGGGACACGAGGGCATGTCATCACAAAAATCATGGTCGATGAACATGGGGACCTTTTCGCCGTTCCAGGGGCGGACGACCCTGCCGGAGGCATGTTGAGTTCATCGGCCAAGAATGAATTCGAGGTGATGCGCGAAGGCCTGCGCACGCGCTCATTCCCAGCGGACTACCCCGTGGGTTGGGGCACCTACCCCGGCATGAGGTTTGAAGATGAGCCGCTGGGGTGGGTGATAGCGGGCATGACAGGCGGAGATAAAAGATTGATGCCGGTCAACGATGTCGATTTCCGTGAAAACGACATAGAGACCGGGGATTCCCGGATCTACGGCACCGAATTCTCCAAAAAGGTCGCGTTGGAGTTCGGCCGGGTCTTGCGCGCTTACCACGACGCGGGATTCTTCCATAGGTTCACCTTTGGGAACATGGGGATCATCAGTGATGCGGGCGCGGATGGACGGTTCGATGTGGTGGTGCGCGACCTGGATATGACCCTGAAGAGGAGTTCATTGAAGGGCGATGAGGGATCGAGACGCAGGCAGGAAGCCGGCTGGCGCTTCATCGACTTGCTCGGGATCGCCAGCGCGATCTTCGACGAAACGCCGCTCTCCGATGAGGGCGATGGCATCTTCCCGAACATCCTGCGGGGATATTTTTCCGATTCAGGCGCCGAGGAATTGAGGGGGATGCTAAGGGCCGCAAGTGAACCGGCATTTTTCAGGGATTACTCCGCTTTGAGATCGTCCGCCAACGACGAACCGGACAGGACATTGGCTTTAAATGAAACGAACCCCGCTTTCGGCGGTTTTTGGGCGGCTTTGTTCAAACTCACCGAGCCGCGCCATTCCGCTGCCCCTGATGTGCAGGCAGGCCCGTCCGCGGCGCCCGAACGGCCCGGCCTCTCGCTTCGGCGCGCCCTCGCCGCAGTGAAAGCGTGGGGGGAGCGGCTATTGGTTCGTCGAGGTACCGATGCATCTACGATTGCCAAACGCATGGAACATGTTCATGCCCTTGTTTTGGCCGGGGGGGCCAGTTCGCGGTTCTTCCCGTTCAACAAGATATTCGCCGACTTGACCGGTTCGGGGCGCACCATGATCCAGCAGACCTTCGACCGGGCAACTCGGGACCTCCAAGACGGGCCTTATTCACAGTTTGTTTCTGACGATCATTTCTATGTGGCCACGGGCGCCGACAGCGCAGAAGAGATCAAGAAACAGCTTAAGCTTCCCAATTCCGGCAATGTCTTGGTCGAGCCGGGACGCAAGAACACCCTGCCGGCCATCCTCTGGGCCATGGCGCACATCAAGCGCGATGACCCGGACCCCAGGGCGGTCGTCACCATGTTGACATCCGACCATGTGATTCCGGACACGGCGGAAGTAAGGGCCGCACTTGACCGTGCCATCCAGATTGCCCAGGCAGAGCCGTCCATCGTGACCATCGGCATCCGCCCTGATGACGACCCCAAATCCTGGACCGGGTTCGGCGTGATCCGGGCGCAAGACGGGGAAACGGCTTACGGCGAAGGAGTGCGGAAGGTCGGCCAGTTCAACGAAAAGCCGTCTGAAGCGGCTGCCGCTGAACTGATACGG
>MGUS01000033.1:17244-23238 GCA_001800085.1 Elusimicrobia bacterium RIFCSPLOWO2_01_FULL_60_11
TGGCTCAAGCCGTTGCGGAAGGCAAAATGGAAGAAGCCCGCCGCCTTTTCAACGAGCTTCCCGGCAAGATCCCGCACGCACAAACCGGCGAGCAAAAGGACGACTCCATCGATTATGCCGTGATGGTGCCCATGACTCTGGGGAAGATAAAGAATCCAGGAGTCAACGCTTATGTCGTCTCGGGTGATTTCGAGTGGACCGATATCGGCAGCTGGGACGCCCTGCGCCAGGTGGTGAAGGCGGACGCCGACAACAACATCATCATTGGGGATATTCAGGTCGGCGAGAATGTGCGTGATTCAATTCTGGTGGCAGCCCCTGGCAAGCGGATTGCCGCAAGTAACATCAATGGGCTCATTGTAGTCCACGGAGAAGACGGGACTGTGGCCTGTCTACCCGAAACCCGCGCACAGGAAATGAATTCAGTTGCCTCATCTGTTAAAAGCCATCCTAACGACAGCGTTGTTTTGATGGATAGCCCAAACACACTGGCGCAAGTCATTGGCGGTGTTGGCCGAATCGCGGCGCTCGGCGTCCGCGACGTCAAAATCACCCGTCAAGGTTCGGAAGTCCGCATCGAAGGCATCGGAGCGGGCGCGTCGCCAACCCCCGCCCCCCGCCCCGCGGCGTCACCTCCGGCTTCACGCGTCCGGCGCGCTATCGAGGCCTTCCGACCGGGGGTCGAGAAGGACATTTTGTCGCTTCAGAAGCAAAGTTTTGCGGGGCGCTCGATCGCGGCCGCCTTATTCTCGATAAAACTATGCGTCGGCTTATCCGTGTTTGTTTTTGTTTATCTCCCGGCAATGGCGGTTTCAAATCTCATGGGCAAAGGGAATTTCCCGCCGTTCAAAGAGCATTTCAGGGTCAAGGACGATGTCCCGGCGAGCGCGGAATATATCCTGACCCTTGGGATCGGAGTGAACCCGGACGGGAGCGCGAACGCCCTTACGGCGGCGGTGGCGGACAGTGCGGCGGACCTGCGCGAGGAACTGCACGAGGCCGGAGTCGCTCCGAAGATATTGTTGAGCGGCGGGAACCCAATGAACGGGATCAGCGAAGGAGAGGCCATGAGACGCCTGTTGGAATCGAAGCCGGGACTGGACATGAATGAGGTTCAGCTGACGGAACTTGATGACCATCGATATGTCACGACCGAGGACCATGTCAGGGCCGTTGCCCAGGTCTTCCGTGAGAACTGGCCTAAGGACGTTGTCATCGTGGGGCACCCTTCCTATCTGCCCCGGACCCTTTGGACTTTCCGGAAGGCATTCCCGGACATCCGGTTCCATGCCAAAAATACCGGAGAAGTCTATGACCGGGCATCTCCCTATCTCCGGCTTCATAGCCGCTTGCTATTCGATGTTTGGAACATGCTATCCTGGGCCCACGGTTGGCTTTGGCCTCTCACATTCGTGGCGCGGGCGCCGTCTTCGTTAGATAATGCCCCCGCCCCCCGCCCCGCGGATGGGGAGGTTGCTCAAAAATCTGATTCCATGGCACGCCATGGAACGGAAAAAGTGAAAAGTATTCTGTATGTTTTTATGCTTGTCTGGGTTATTCTGATGACATCCTTCTTTACAATTCAATTTATATGGTTCGCTGAACACATAGGCAGAAATAACGTTGGGTATGCATATCTTGATCCCGATCGGACCAATCCACGCTATAGCTCTAAGACCGGGGCCAGTTTGGAATTACTGAGAAGCGTTAAACCAGAGGTGTTCAATTATGTCATTGATAATAAGATTCCTGTGGAAATACTAGAACATAAGGAATTTATTGAGAGATACATGAAAGATAATAAGGGGAAAGCTCCACACCGGCTGCTCCCGGTGATAGGAGCATGGCGCAGAGGCATTTTGGTGGATGACTCTTACGCCAAAGCGTCTACTGATCAGGCAGCGGTCATTGCGCATGAAATCGTTCATGGCCAGCATTCCGATAGTAATCACCCTTCATCGAAACATAGGTGGTACCGGCATATCCTGCTGTCTGAGGAAGAGGAAGCCAGACTTGAAGGCTATCAAGTGGCAGAAATTCTGGGAGCTAAACTAAGGCTGATAGACATCATTCTAGGGTTTTGGATAAGAGCCAAGCTTCTTTTCTACGCCGGGTCCGTGATTCTGTATTTTATCGCCTATAAGATCCGCTATCCAAAGAAATCGTTTGAAGGCCGGCAAAACAATGAAGGAATAGGCGGCACTTCCGCCCCCCGCCCCGCGGCCGAGAAAGCGATTACATCGATTGATGAGGTTACAACCCAGCCAGACCAACCCGTAATCGGGAAGTCCATGCCGGCGGCGAGCACACGTTTTAACATCCGGTCCTACATTTATATTTCATCGATACTCATCACCACGATATTTTTTACGGCTTTTACGGCCTCTTACATCAACTGGAAGGAATCGAACTTACTAGTTGCTGCGGCGAATGTGATATTCATGCTGTTCATGCATTTCAGCATCATGGACAGCGTCGTGAACAGATCTCTTCGGCGCGTCAAACCCAGAATTTTGCCAGAGATCAGCTTGCCGGATGCCTTGCCGGAACAGCTAAAGACGATCGCATATTACCCCGTCCTGTTTAAGAACCTGAACGAACTTTCCTTCTTCGAAGAAAATCTCATTCCTTCCATCGAAGCGAACAATGACGGGAACATAAAGTGGGTGGTCATGAGCACATCGCCGGAAGGAATACGGGAATTGGAGGTCGAAAGGATCGCACAGCTTCAGCAAAAATACGGTAAGGATAGGATCCTGTACGTTCACCGCAGCGCTGAGATCGGGAACTGGGAAAAGAAGCGCGGCGGCTACATGCACTTCATGGTCTGGCTTCGTCAGTCTCTCCGTGAAGACGGCGTGATCGGCCCCGAACCGAGATTTCCCGCAATGCCCTTTGGACTGGTCTTTGACCAGGTTTTGGGAGACGTGCGTGCGCTGGAAGGGTCGAAGAATTTTCTCGTCGGGGACTCTGATACCATCTGGCCGGAGGGAAGTGTCAAAAAAATTGTTTCAAAGATCGCCCATCCTGAAAATCAGGAGTATGGGATCTTTCAGGGCAGAACGGAACCTTACAACGCCTCCGAGTCCGTCCTGACGGACATCTCCTATCATTTCTCTTCAAAATTCAAGGACCTCGATGAAAGCTTATGGAAAGCGACGGGTCAGCGCAATTTCATCGGCCATGGGGCCGGGTGGGACATCGACCGGTTCCTATCGGACATGGCGGGGAATATAAAGGACGGATTCTTAAGCCATGATACGGCGGAGGCGATCTTCTCCAAGACGGCGATGGTCTCAGATGTCACCACCTATGAATCCATTCCCTCCAATCTATTTCTGTTCTTCAAACAGATAGAAAGGTGGTGGTGGGGCAATAAACTCACTGCGGTCTTTCTGAAAAGATATGTTCCCGATGAGATCGGCCGCCGGGTCAGGAACCCCGCAAAGATAACAGACAAGTACATCGTATTTTTAACCCTTGTGAAAGGGTATTTTTCCGCTTTGATGCTGGTCCTCATGCTTTACACCAACATGATCTTTTCGCCGTTCATCCTCTATGAATCTCTTTCTTCCATGTTCGTGATCTATGCCTTGTTCATAGGGTATCATCTTTACGGATCTCCTCTGCTTGGGGACAGTGACCTGAGACATTCCTTTAAATCGATCAAGGGTCTGGGCATATTCGTGATGTTGGGTCCGGTCATCATCGTTGAGACATCGATGTTCATGATCAAATCCTTTGTGAACGATTTGACCTCGAAAGCCATGAGTCAGCCTAAAAGCGCGCAGTGGAACCCTCAGAGCGGACTTTCCAAGGATTTGTCGCTTCTTCAGAGCATTATGGGCATGAAGACGAGCATGATTTTGGGAATTTTGACACTGCTGTTTTTTAACCAATATATGGGACCGGGTCTCTATATGTTTTTCACCTCGTTAGTGCTGTCACCCTTGGCTGTATGGCTGACCTCATTACAACCCAGAGGTTCTTCGGCCCCCCGCCCTGCGGCCGGGGAGACAGTCTTCCAACCTGCGAAGCATGCTTCAGCCGCACGCACTTTTTGGAATCAGTTCCAACGCGACCCATTCTATCGGGTGCTGGTTATTTTAATCACTCTTGACCAATTTACTAAGTTACTTGCGCATTATTTTGCAAGTACCGGTCCGATAACTGTAATTCCCGGCTGGATCCATATCGTTTCTTTATTGCATGTTGATCTTGATCCATCATCTAAATCGACGCTATTGCAGAATTTTATATTTTTATCAACTATGGTGTTCACCATATTCTTTCATCGAAGATATATGGGTAAAACCACAATATTTCCGCGGTTCAGAAACATAATTGGGGCAATAGGTTTGGCTGGTATCCTTACCAATATTCTTGATCGTATTGTTTTTGGAGGTGTAGTCGATTGGTTGGGGATCGCACCAATAAGGCTCGCAATGAATATAGCGGACATATATCTGCTGGCACTGTGGCCTTTAGTCATTTCCTTTGCCGTGATGATGGTCGAAATATTTAAACATGCTGCCTCAATAACAATATCGGAAGATCAGTCATGGAAAATCACACGCCCCGCGGCCGGGGAGACGGCATTACTAGCCGCTAACTTGGAGCGGGTTGCGCAGATGAGGACGGAACTGAAAAAATGGCTGGTTTGGGCTCTGGAATTTGCGGAAAAATATGTTGCCGAGCATCCTGGAGAGGACCTGGAGAAAATCCGGCGGGAAATCAAGGATGAGATTTACGCTCCTTTGTTCAAGGCCATGGACGGGATCGAAACGCTTGTGCATGAAGGAAAAATCCGCCCGGATCAGGTGGACCTGAAACTGTTCAGCGCGGACGAAAAGGAAGGGAAGGTTGGTTTCTCCGGCCGCGATGCCAGGGTGGGACAATATGCCATGAAAGGGGATCCCTGGCAGGTCGGGCATTTCTTCGTCATGCTGGAAGCGATGGCTCAGAAAGGGCTGGACAAGGTCTATTATACCCTCGACAATACGGACAAAAAAAGGAAAGACAGCTTGACCAGCTTGGCTCTCCGGGAAGCCATCACCCTCGAACTTGCTCCGGTCTTTTCCCCATTCCTCGAATATTCGCCGCTGATGAAGAATGACAAGGATTTCCCCGGGGATGACGGAGAGTCCGTCTTTTTCAGGCCCATTAAACTGAACAGGGGGTTGAACGTCCATTGGTTCTATATGGCCGGTTCGGATCACAGACATTGGATCACAAAAAAGGGATTGCCTGACACCGCCAAGAAACTCATGGATAACATGAAAAAGCATTTGGATGGGTATTCCGGGGAAAAAGTCAGCATCATCTTTTCTGAACGGAAGGGAGAACCTCTCCGGCGCGTCTGGATGTGGTTTTTATCTTGGCGTTCAGGCATCTCGGTTCTGAAGATCATCCAGCCGATGGATGTTTCAGCCACAAGAGTTCGGGAAAAAGGACACTGGTGGACGAGTCCTCCCGCAGTTTACGCAATGGCAAGTGCTTACGGCCTGAAAAGGTGGGGTTTCGACGTGCAAGACTCGATCGGTGATGAGATCAATCAAAAGGACAGGTCATTAGTTGACAGGATAGATTCCGAACCCGTGCCTGAATTGATTCTTGCACTGGAGGACGAGCGTCGGCAGCTTTTTGCCGCGGCAAGGTCTGTTGTATTTAATATAATGGACACCGTGAAACGCGCAGTTTCCAAAGACGCAGTGAATCCCGACCATGTCCCCGCGGAGTTCCGCGCCGCCGCCAAGGGCGACGCCGACGAGGTCCGCAGGCTCCTGAATTTGTTCCCCAGCTTGGGGGACAAGGATGTGAGGAAGCCCTGGCTCGCCAAGGCCTTGCACACCGAAGAAGCCCGCCGCGCCGCGACTCAAATCGTCGGCAATGCCGCCGGGACCGAGGAAGAGACCCTGGCTGCGGCTCTCGAAAAGGTCAACGATCATTACGCGCGGCTTGAGGCCGCCGTAGAAACCATCCGCAAGAGCGGCG
>MGUS01000033.1:23258-24733 GCA_001800085.1 Elusimicrobia bacterium RIFCSPLOWO2_01_FULL_60_11
CTGGGGCCCGCAGGCCGTCTATTCGAACATCTTAAAGCTCTTGGGCATCGTTCAAGACGGGAAGGTGGCCCGCCCAAAACTGCTCGCCAAAATGGGCCTTCAGGCAACGGACAATTTCGCGGAGCGCTGGCACAACAGCGACGACCCCCAATTTCCGAGCTGGACGGAAGTGAACGGTCTGCCCGTGCCCCTCTTCTGGATCGTGGACCGTCTGGACGAGCGGGCGCTGGGCAAAGAACACATGGATGAATACGGCGCGGGCCTGGGCCAAGTCACCAAGGACCTTGACGCGGCCGCTCCGCTTTCACTCCAAGGTCACGACAATGTCGAAGAGGCCTATTGGGTCGAACACATGGGCAAGGGGACGGGGCTTTTCCTCGGCATCAATGAGGCGGGAAGCCGGGAACACCGCCTCGACATGATCGATAATGTCATTTTCATGATCGAGAATGAGAGTCCCCTCGTGATACGCCTCAAGGAGCCCCGTGAAGGCGTGGAAACTCCGGAAGGGTTCTCTGATGGTTTCCCGGCCTTCAAGTCCCGCATCTTGAATCATATCCGGACGCATAAAAACACGATTTCAATCGCCGAACTCGTGGAATACCTTCTTCTTGAAGGCATCAATGTCGTGGATGTGGCCGGGTTCGGGATACGGCATGATGGGGGCAAGACTGACATGGACGGCAATCTTAGTCTGCTCCAGTGGATCAATCCTAATCACGGCGAGAGATTCGTCACCCGGATGCTCAAAATGCACGCTCTATTCGGCAATATCAATTATTTTGGACCCTCCTCGGTGAGCTGGTTCATGGAGTTCAAAGGGACTTCCACCGGCCCGCGTTATGAAACCGTCGCCTCCGCCGAACAGACCTGGGCATTGAACGACAACCTTCTGGGTAAAGAACCGCGCAAGGGCAAAGTCACTCGGGAACGCGTCAAGGAATTCATTGACAAGGCGAAGGAACAGGGATACTGGCGCAAATTCACCGAGGACGACTACAGACCCTCAACAGACGGAAAATATCAAGACGTCTCGCCGGGTGTCCGTTGGACGCGGGTCCACGAAGAATCCCAATTCTCCGCCACAAGGATCATCATGCAGACGGGGGGAACGACAGGTCTTAAAAGATTCGGACGCCATTCAGCCCTTGTCGTGAGGAGCGGAAGGGTGCTTGTTAAAAATCTCGAAGGCCGAGTCATCGCAGAACTCGGGTTTGACGGCAAGGGCTGGGATGGAAAGAATTCCAATGAAGGTTTCATCCTAGCAGAGCAAGGCAACCTCATCATCGAATCCATCGGAAGCGAAGAAGCGATTGTCTATGACGGCATCCGGCCGGTCCCCGGCGTCCCGCTTCCCACTCCAGTGCCCGTTGAAAGCTTGGCCAGACCTTCGCTCCCATCCTCAAGCTCTGCGGACGCCCCCGGCGCCGTGCCGCCTGCCGGCAAGGACGGCAAAGACGGAGCCGCCGGCCAAA
>MGUS01000033.1:24796-30803 GCA_001800085.1 Elusimicrobia bacterium RIFCSPLOWO2_01_FULL_60_11
GCGCTCATCGAGTCCTCTGTCGATTCAGATGAGCCCGTCACCGTGCGGTCCGTGCCCGCCTTCTCCCTTTTGAGTTTCCTAAATCCCACAACATGGGTCGTGATGACAGGCCAGGGGACTCTGGCCATCGTGCCTTCCGGATTAGAGGTGCCTATCGCCATGAGCGCGGGCGGCGGGTTCAGTATCGGCGCGGGCGTGAGCGACCTGGTCAGTTCCAAGATCAGCCGCATGGTGGCCCTGCTCCGGGGAGCCTATCTGGCGCGGCAGGTCATGGAATTATTGTCGACGCCGGTGCAGAGCGCGCGGGATGCCGTTCAAGCGGTCATTGCCGTGGTTGCGAATGTCCTTGGGGCCGAAGAACGCCGGCCCATGAACCCTCAAGACCTGGCCCTAGCATCCATCGCTGCGAGCACGGGGGTGAAGACATGGCCGGGGAAGGACCTCATCGAGACCGAAGGCCCGTCCAGCCTGGCCCTGCGCGTCACGGGCAAAGAAAAATCCGAGATTTTGGCGAAGAACCTTGCGGACTGGGTAGAGGCGGCCGTTGCCGCCCGCCAGACGGAACTCACGCCGACGGTGCTGATCCACGCGGGCAGCGCCTATCGGATCGAGCAGGACCGATTCGAGTGCCCCGCCTATCTTCAAACCATCATCATGGAAGTCGTCCGGTCGCTTCCGGAAAATCAAAATATCGTCCTGGTGCTGGACGAAGAGCCTGCCCGCGCGCAGGAGATCGCCGGAAAATTGGGCATCCCCAAGAACCGCCTGGCTTTCATCGAGAGGGACATCTCGCGCGCCCATTCCAGGATCGTTGAGCAAGGCATGACGGAAGTCAAGCTCATCATGTCGGAAGGCCTGTGGGCGGGGCTGGACCAAAATCTGCGGGCTGTCTACGCAAAGATAGCCCGCATCCTCATGCCGTCCCTATCTGAGGCCCGGGACGTCGCAGGCATCGTTTCCAAACACCAGGTCGTCCAGCTTTCCCAATAGTGAGCCCCAGTCGATTAAAAGCTATTTTCATATGTCAATTTTCGGATATGACATATAAAACGTATGACAAATGTCATATCAAACGAGCCGCCCGTGTGAATTCTGTCATATGAACGGATTTAATCTATTGAGGGGTTGAAAAAACACCTGTTTTCTGTTAAAAGTTCACTAGCACTACCTTAAGTAAGGAGGTCATACATGCCAACACCTATGGACGCAATGCTGGGCCTGCTCGTGGCCGCAGTCGGACTGCTCACCCTCGTGGTCGCCTTTTCGGTGGCCGAGCCCAGGAACAAAATGATCTCATACGTCATCGCCTTGGCCGTCACCGTTCTGGGCGGCTATTATTTCGTCTCGGCGGAGCTTCGCGGCTTCCAGATGCGACGCAGGATCAGCGAGATCCAGCAGAGGCAGAACGTCAACCTGGACGAGATCCGCAAGCGGCTCGAACAGAACCAGCCCCCTGTCCCGCAAAAAAATCCCGGAGCGCGCTGAGAAAATTCGGCATCCCGGGGGGAAATCCGGAGTTGTCCCGTCATGAACGCGGGAAGCATCCTTGTTGTCGACGATGAATCCTCCACCCGGGAGCTCTGCGCCGACATCCTGAGCGAAGAGGGATACACCGTCCTCCAGGCGCCCGGGGCCATGGAAGCGCTCCTGGCCCTGTCCCAGAAACCCTTCCAAGTCGTCCTTTCCGACATCCAGATGCCCGGCATGGACGGCGTCGCCCTTCTCAAAGAGATCCACAAGACCCGGCCTGAAATGGAAGTCATCCTCATGACCGCGTTCGCGGGCCTGCCCACCGCCGTGGAAGCGGTGCGCCACGGCGCCTACGATTACCTGTCCAAGCCCCTGTCCCGCGAAGCCCTGCTCAATTCCATCCGCCGAGCGCTGGATAAAGTGGAGCTCCGCCGCAAGCTCAAAGAGTCCCAGGGCAAGCTGATGGAGCAGGAAAAACTGGCCGCCGTGGGCGCCGTGGCGGCCTGGCTTTCCCACCGCATGAGGAATTCCCTTTCGGTGGTGCTCATGTGCGCGCATTACCTGGAGCAGAAGGCCGCGCCTTCGTCGTCGGATGACCTCAAGGAGGTCATCCACGCCATCCTCGACAAAGTGCGCAACCTCGAACTCATCACGTCGGACCTCATCACCTATTCCAGACCTTACGACCTTCAGAAATCCCCGGGGGACTTGAACGCCGTCGTCGATGAGTCGGTCAAGTCCCTGGAAAAGCAGTTCCAGCTCCAGAACCTCGCGGTGGTGCGCCGATTGGACCCCCGATTGCCGCAGATCCCCCTGGACCCGCACCTTCTGAACGAAGTGTTCGAGAACATCCTCATGAACGTGCTCCAGGCCGTGGGGGGGCAGGGGAACCAGTCGGTGACCGTCAAGACGGAATTCCTGAACGGGACCGACCGCTCCGTCGTTGTGTCCATCAGCAACACGGGCAGCTTCATTTCGCAGGATGACCGGGGAAAGATCTTCGCGCCTTTTTTCACCACCAAAGAGAACGGCAGCGGCCTGGGGCTGGCCATCGCCAAGAAGGTGGTGGAAGAGCACGGCGGCAGGATATCTGCGGAATGCAGCGACGAGTCCGGCACAAAGACCACCACTTTCAAGATCGTCTTTCCGGTGCCGGCATGAGCGAAAGACCCCTGCCGGTCGTGGTGGTGGACGACGAGCCCAGCGCCGGGATGATCATCACCAAGATCCTGTCCGACAGCGGCTATTCCGTGCGGGCCTTCTCCAACGCCGAGGACGCCATCAAGCATTTCCAGTCGAACCCCGCCCGCGCCGTGGTCTTTTTGGACATCTTTCTGCCCGGCATGGACGGCATGGCCGCGCTCCCCAAGCTGCTGGAGATCAACCCCGCGCTCCCCATCGTGATGATGACGGCGTATCAGACGGTGGATTCCGTCATCCGCGCCATGAAATCGGGCGCGGCGGATTTCCTGGTCAAGCCGCTCAACCCCGAGATGGTGCTGCAGGCCGCGCGGAAATACGGGGATTCCGTCCTGGCGCGCCAAGCGGTATCCGATTCCGCCGCCGGCGCCGTGGCCGCGCAAAAACAGGCGGTCCCCGATTTCCTGTCCTTCACCCCCGCCATGAAGTCGGTGCTTTCCATCGCGGAAAAGTTCGCTTCGAGCGACCAGACCATCCTGCTGCTCGGGGAAAGCGGCACGGGCAAGGAGCTGCTGGCCCACTACATCCACTCCAAGAGCGCCCGTTCGAAAAAAAACTTCGGCGTCGTGGACTGCGCGAGCATCCCCGAATCCCTCTTCGAATCGGAGCTTTTCGGATATGAAAAGGGCGCCTTCACGGGGGCCGACGCGTCCAAAGCCGGGCGTTTTGAGCAGGCCAATGGGGGCAGCTTGTTCCTGGATGAGATCGGCAACGTCCCCCTGGCCATGCAGGCCAAGCTCCTGCGGTTCACCGAAGACCACAGGGTCTCGCGCCTCGGGGGGAAAAAATCGTTCCCGCTCGACATCCGCCTGATCACGGCCACGAACGCCGACCTGCGCAAGCTGGTCGATAAAGGGACATTCAGGGAAGACCTTTATTACCGGCTTTCCGCCCTGACCGTGAACCTGCCCCCCTTGCGGAACCGCCCCCGGGAGGAGAAGGAACTGTTGGTGGACCATTTTCTGAAATCCCACGCCGCGAAGCTGAAAAAACCCGTCCCCGCGCTGTCAGAAATGGCGCGCAAACTGATCATCAACTACCCCTGGCCCGGGAATGTGCGCGAATTGGAGCATTCCCTCTATTCGGCCGCGCTCCTCTGTTCGACAGGCGTCATCGAACTCGACGGCCTGCCCATCGGCATCCAGTCCTATACGAGCCACAGAGAGGAGACCGTTCCCCAGGCATCGGAATCAAAGGAAAAGACCCTGCGCGAGATATTGAAAAAAGTCGAAAAAGAGCAGATCCTTTCCGCCATCAAGCAGTCCGAAGGCAACAAAAAGAAAGCCGCGGAAGCCCTTAAAATCGACTATAAAAATTTCCTGAAAAAGCTGAAAGAATACGGCTATGACTCGTAGGGGCGGGTTTCAAACCCATCCGTACAGGTATGGCAATATTCCATAGTATTCCCTTATAATCGAGAATCCCCTAATTAACCCATAAACTTAGCCATTTAATCTGGCAATATAGTTGCATCTATATTGTATAGGATGAAACTGGATATTTGGGACGCTTTTAAACGGTCAAAAATGGGGGATTTTACCCTAAAATCCCTTCGTCTGGGGTTGTCTCTGCTCCTCGTTTTTAACCATGTTCTTGGGGCGTCCATCGCCCTGTGGGCGATCTTGACCTTGTCTGCTTCGGTCTTGGCGCCTTCCTCTGCTCAGGCGGCTCCCCAGGTCATCAGCTTCCAGGGGCGTTTGACGGATTCCACCAACAGCCC
Source organism: Elusimicrobia bacterium RIFCSPLOWO2_01_FULL_60_11 (assembly GCA_001800085.1). GTDB lineage: Bacteria > Elusimicrobiota > Elusimicrobia > 2-02-FULL-39-32 > 2-02-FULL-39-32 > 2-01-FULL-60-11. The sequence continues at coordinate 29,187 of MGUS01000033.1, forward strand.
CAGGAACGAGACGGTCAGCATGACCTTCCAGATCTGCGACAGCCTGGCGGGCGCTTGTGCCTCTGCCCCGGGCCAGCTCTGGACCGAGACCCACGCCGGCAGCGTGGTCGTCTCCAACGGCATATTCTCCGTCCAGCTGGGGTCCGTCACCCCCCTGCCCTTCTCCATCTTCAATTCCGATACCCTCTACCTCGAAGTGACCGTGGGGGGTGAAACGTTGGCTCCCAGGCAGAGATTGCTTTCCTCGCCCTACGCCCTGAACGCCGCCCGCCTGGACGGCTGGACGAGCGCTTATTTCGTGTCGACTTCTGCCGTGAATCAAGGCATCGGGGGCAGCACCAACACCTGGACGGCCGGGCAGACCTTCACAAGGGCGCTCACGGTCGCCAACACCAATTTCGTGCTCCAGAACGGCAATATGGGATTGGGGGCCTCAAGTCCCATCTCCACCCTGCACATATCGGCCCCGCAGGACCAGTTGATTTTGGAAGACAGCGATGGAGCGGCGGACGCCAAGAGGTGGCTCTTCAAGGCGGACGGGGGGGATTTACAGTTGATGACGGCGGATGATTCCTGGGGCTCCTGGACCGCGGCGCTTCAGATCAACCGCACGGGAACGACGGTGAACCGCGTGGCGTTCCCCAACGGCAATGTGGGGGTAGGGGTGTTAGTACCGTCCTCCCTGCTCGATGTCAACGGCGGCTCCATCACGGTGCGGGGCACGAACGCGGGTATCGACGTGAGCGGGGTAGGCGCCACCATCCGCCTGAACGGTTTCGACTTGCTTACCTCCAGTTCCACTCTGGACGTTTCCGGCTCCACGCAGACCAAGGCGGGGGGACTGAACGTGACGGGGAATGTGGGCATCGGGACGACGGGACCGGTCGGTCAACTAGATGTTTATTCTGCTACTGCAAATAATTGGGTTTATTCTCAAACAGCAAAAGTTGATGGTCAGGCTGGGCTCGGTTTGGTTAATGATGCAAGGTCATGGGCTATTGCCGTGCGTGGTGATTTGTCAGATGCATTTGTAATCAGAGATGGCACAGCATTGGCGAATCGGTTTGTAATTGACAGCACCGGCAACGTCGGCATCGGGACGACGGGGCCTGCCAGTTTACTTCATGTTTATGGTATTAATCCTTTTGTCCGTTTTGATAATTCTCAAGCTACGAGCGGTACGAGCAGAGAGAGTTTGTCTTTCTCAAACGCAGGAAGCAGTTATTTTGATATTTCTCATCTTTATAACAGCACACTTGCGGGCAATTTACTGCAGATTCGTGATGCCAGTCAGAATCCACTGGTGACTTTTCAACAGAACGGCAACGTCGGCATCGGGACGACGGTCCCTGGAGTCAAGCTCGATGTTAAAGAGGGCAACATCCGGGCGTTGGACGGCGGCGTGACCGCATCCTCCATCACATTGAGCGGGCTCGGGGCGGATTCCGCGGCGGCGGCGGGTTCCCTGGCCTACCGGAGCGATACGGGGCAGTTGAGGTTCAGGACTCCCGCAGGGTGGGTAGCGGTCACCACGGGCACAATCGCCGGCGGCGTGGTGGACTTGAACTCGACCCAGACCTTGAGCAACAAGACCCTGGCGGGTTCCACCGCCACCAT
>MGUS01000033.1:30855-33936 GCA_001800085.1 Elusimicrobia bacterium RIFCSPLOWO2_01_FULL_60_11
ATCGGGACGACGGGGCCAAGCGAAGCGTTGCAAGTTGTCGGGCGCGTGTCAATGACGGGTGCGGTAGCTGGGTCGTCACATGGTCCTCGCGATGGTTCGGGTAACACCTACACTTGGTATAATCCTACTGGCGATGATTTTCGGTTAAATAATGGTTCTGATGTGTTTACGATTTTGAATAGTGGCAACGTCGGCATCGGGACGACGAATCCAATCCGTAAATTACAGGTACAAGATGGAACACTGTTTGTGACAAGCGCGGTAAATGACGCGGGGGTTCAAATAACGGGGGTCGATGGGGCTTATGGCTATATCCAAGCTTCATCGAATGATGGGGCGACGGCTAAAAATCTGGTTCTGCAAAATGATGGCGGCAACGTCGGCATCGGGACGACGGCGCCTGGGGCGAAACAACATATTTGGTTAGGAAATGCTGGAACTGATCCAGCATGGGAGGCGAATGGTAGAGATGCTGTCCTGATTGAAAACAGCACGGAAAGTCATTTTAATTTCTTTAATCCAAATACCAGTAATGCGGGCTTCTTTTGGGGAGACCCTGAAGATAATAATGTAGGTTCGCTTGTTTATAATCATTCAACAAATGCAATGACATTCAGGACGAATGACGCAGAGAGGGTTATTATTAACAGTAACGGCAACGTCGGCATCGGGACGACGACGCCGGATGCTCAGCTCGAAATTGAGAACGCTACTAATCCTAGATTCTATATGACAGATACCGGCGCGCGCACATGGCTTGTTGAAGTGACGAACAGCAAATTCAATGTCGCCGACGTGACGGCGGCGGCAGACCGGTTCACCATTGATACGACAGGCAACGTCGGCGTCGGGGCGACGACCCCCTCCTCCAAATTCGACGTCAACAACGGCTCAATCACCATAAGGGGCGGGAACGCACGGATCGGCATCCTCAACGGGGGTGGCGTCACCGCATCCTCCATCACCTTGAACGGCCTCTCGGTGGATTCCGGGGCGGGAGAAGGGTCCCTGGCGTACCGGAGCGATTCCAAACAATTGAGGTTCAACGCGGGAGGCACCTGGGTGACCGTGACGACAGGCACCCTGACCGGGGCCGTGGTGGACTTGAACTCGGCGCAGACACTCTCCAACAAGACCCTGGCGGGCTCCACCGCGACCATCACCATGAATTTCCCCGGTTCGGGGGTGTGGAATAATTCGGGTAATGTGGGCATCGGGACAGCGGCGCCCGCCGCGAAGCTAGAAGTCAAAGATACCTCTGCGACGCAATACGCCGCCCACATCTTTCAAGATAACGCTACTGACTCCTTCGGGCTGTTGCTCGACGCTGGTATCGACAGTGGCGACTATGCATTGCGCGTACGGAATCGTGCAACGACCGGAGATTTATTTGCCGTGCGTGGCGATGGCAATGTCGGCATCGGGACGGCGGGGCCGGGTGTTAAACTTGATGTGGTAGGTGGCAGGGCAAAAGTTACGGCAACTGCCGAGGCTTATTCCATGGGCGTGACGAGAAGTGAAGCCAGCAGTGAAGCATATTGGCTTGGTGTGGCTGCGGGAGGCGCTAACGGAAGCTTCCAGCTTTCTGATGCAAGTGGAAATGCTTTAGTGACTGTCCAAAAAGCAGGCAACGTCGGCGTCGGGACGACAAACCCTTCATCCAAATTCGACGTCTTCAACGGTTCCGTCACGGTGCGGGGAACGAACGCGGGCATCAGCGTGAACGGATATTCCGTGATGACCTCGAGCACGGTGCTCGAAGTGAGCGGCTCCACCCAGACGAAAATGGGCGGGCTGAATGTAGTGGGAAGCGTTGGCATCGGGACGACGGCGCCGGGAACGAAGCTGGAAATCGCATCGGGTCTTGGCAATAACGCCATCATGGTCAGCGAGATGGATGGCACTGATCGATTTGCAATCGGCATGGAGTCGGCTTACGCAGGCAATTACATCCAAAGCTTTAACATCGATTTGAAATTAAAATCCTATCTATCCGGCGGAACGGGCGGGAACATTTATCTCCAAACTCAAAATGATCTGACTTCCAATGTTCTGACGCGAATGACGATCAATAGTGCCGGCAACGTCGGCATCGGGACGACGGGGCCGGCATCTAAATTGGATATTGATACGGATTCAAATTCCCTGGGTCTGCGTCTTCGTGGTATTGCAGAAACAACCGAAATTTCGGATATCTATACTGGCGCGGGTGGTGAGTTGATATTAAGTGCTAAAGCAGGCGCCGACTCAAATCAATTTATCGATCTTCAGCCAGAAGATAATGATTGGGGAGTTGTGATCCGAGATGGAGCAGGGGTATCGAACGTCTATGCCAACCTCTATGTGAACGATGCTGCCATAAATTATCTAAATCTAGTAGTTGACGCCGCTAATAGCACTACTGGCTTAGTAGTTCAGTCAGGCGGCAACGTCGGCGTCGGGACGACGGGGCCGAGCAAGCGTTTACATGTTTATGATTTAACAAATTCGGCAGTTCTTCAAATAGAAACAGGGGGTACCAACAAACATGCTCAGCTTGAATTGATTCCAACAGGTACTGGTGATGCCTGGATTGATTTCGGACTCACGGGCGGGGGTAATGACTTGAATTTCTATAGCTATAAAACTGGAGTGGGTACGATGGTTACATTTCAAGACGGCGGCAACGTCGGCATCGGGACGACGGGGCCTACGGAGAAATTGCACATCCTGACCGGCGCAGCGTACACGGCCTCTACCTCTCTGTTCGGGGGCGGCGGAAACGTCGTCAGCCAGGGGTCAGAGCCGGCGTTCGCGCTTTCCCAAGACCTCAATTCTGCCGGCGTTCAGACCGGGGTAGAGACCTCACTCGGGGGAATGGGGTTCGTCTATATCAGCGCTACCGACTATAACAACCTTCGTATCGGAACGCAAAGTAATCATAAGGTCATATTCCGTTCAAATAATCTGGACAGGATGACGATTAGCAACGACGGTAACGTCGGCGCCGGTACGACGGCGCCTTCCTCTAAATTCGATGTGGACGGCGGCTCCATCACGGTGCGGGGGACCAACGCCGGGCTGCGCGTCTCAGGCCCGGTG
>MGUS01000034.1:0-3110 GCA_001800085.1 Elusimicrobia bacterium RIFCSPLOWO2_01_FULL_60_11
TTCTCCTCATCTTCACGCGCGAGCCCTGGACGGAAGGCTCCGAAGACCCGCTCAAAGGATTTTCCGGAGTCGTTTTCACCTCCCTGGCCTTCTGGGTCTTCTCCTACTGGCTCACGGGGATCTTTCACGTCAGACTTTCTGTCCTTTTTCCTTCCTTGAGCGTCGTGTTTCTGGCCGCCTTCATCGTCCTGCTCATCAAAAAAGGCCTGCCCAGACCCGTCCGTTTTTCCGGCCGGGACTTGGGCGCGTTCGGGCTTTTTCTGACCGGGATCCTGCTCCGCGCAGCTCCCGCCTTGAACCGCATCACGGGCTCCGTGGGGGACATGACCCAGCACAACGACATGACGCGGGTCATCCTGGCCCATGACGGTTTTTCCAAGACCTATGAGCCGTTCTTTCCATTTTCCAACTTCGGGGAATATCCTCCCGGGTTCCACACCCTTTCCGCCATCCTCTGCCAGAATTCGGGGCTTCCATTTTACCGGGCCACGCAATGGATGTCCGTCGTCCCTTATGCCCTGCTCCATTTGGCCCTCTACTGCATCTTGCGGGGGACTTTCGGGAAGGTCCGCTCCATGGCCCTTTCCCTGGCCGTCCTCCTCTTGTCGCACTATCCCCAGTTCCTGAACCAATGGGGTTCTTCCACAACGGCCCTTTCCGCGGCTTTCCTTTTTTACGGGTTCTATCTCCTCTCAAAACTGGCCCGCGCGGGAATGCCGGCCCGGACGGACCAAGCCGCGACGGGGCTCGTCCTCTCCGCGGGGCTCCTGTCACACCTGGTGCCTCCTATTGGTTTTATTTTCTATTTTCTAATCTCTTTCGCCCTCCGTTTCCGCGGCCAAAAAGTCGCCGCGCTCCGAGCCTTGAAGAACATGGCTCCAGCCCTGCTTGCTGCCGCCGTCCTCATCCTGCCCTTCCTATTCAATTTTGACTTCACGGTGCTGGAATCCTCCAAAGCGGTCCTTTCCATGGGCCATGAATCGAGTGCGGCGCGGATCACGGGGCTGATCCCGTTCTCGAACCCCATCCTCAAGTTCGCGGGGGACGCCGCGGCGCTCTTCGTCTTTCTTCTGGGGCCTTTCGTCAGCGTCCTGGTCCTGGCCGGCCTTGCTTTGAGCAAGGACCGGGCGGTGAAAACCGAGTTCATCGCCTTCGGCCTCATGTTCCTGGCCCTCTACGCCTGCTTCCGTTTCCATGCCTTCCCGTCCTCCCATCTCTTCCAAGTCGAGCGCATCCACTATTTCCTTTTGATCCCGGCGGCCGTCCTGATAGGGCAGGCCGTCACAAAGAAAGCTTTCGCCCTCTCTGCCGTGATCCTCCTGATGGCGGGGGGATGGGAGTCGAAAAAACGGGATTTCAAATCGCACTATACATTGTTCAAGGAAGACCGGAAGATCCCGCCGTTCCTCGCAAGGGACTTGGCCTTCGGGAGCTACTGGGCCTATGCGTTCGACAGGACGAACGCAGGCGTGACGCAGGCCGACCTGGACGCTTTCCTCTGGATCGAAGAGAACACGCCGGGGGACGCCGTATTCAAGGTCAACTACGCCGACGGGGGGCACCTCATCCCTTCCTTCACGGGGCGCGCCATCCAAGACCCCCACGGCATGGACATCTGGCACGGGGCCGAACTCTCCGCCTGGAACGAGGCGCATCCCCCGACCCACCTCTACCTCGGGGCCGACCCCAACCCGGCGTATCCCGCCGCCTGTGCCAGAGAGGGGGAATTGCTCTACGCATCAGGCGGGGCCGCGGTCTATAAACTGCCTTGATTTCCATAAAAAAGTCCTTGCTTAAGGCCTCTGGTTTCTTTATAATTGTTTGATTCATTTCAAAGGGAGGAACACTTTTCATGGGTAAAGGAAGATACTTTTTCACGTCCGAGTCCGTCACGGAAGGGCATCCGGACAAGGTTTGCGACCAGATTTCTGACGCCGTTCTGGACGACGTCCTGCGGCAGGATCCGATGGGCCGCGTGGCCTGCGAGACGTTCGTCACGGTCGGCCTCGCCATCGTGGGCGGGGAGATCACCACCAAGGGCTATGTGGAAGTGGCCGACCTGGTGCGCCAGGTGGTCAAGGACATCGGCTACACCCACGGCAAATACGGGTTCAACTACGAGACCTGCGCCGTTCTGAACGCCATCGGCCGGCAGTCGCCGGACATCTCCCAGGGCGTGGACGTGGGGGGAGCCGGAGACCAGGGACTCATGGTCGGCTTCGCCTGCGACGAGACCGAAGAGATGATGCCGCTCCCCATCGCGCTCGCGCACAAGCTCACCTACCGCCTGGCCCAGGTGCGCAAAAAGAACATCCTCCCTTTCCTCGGCCCTGACGGCAAATCCCAGGTCACCATCGAATACGAGAACAACACCCCCATCCGCATCGACGCGGTGGTCATCTCCTCCCAGCACACGGACGACATCCTGGACAAGTCCGGCAAGAAGATCACGGACAAGTCCCGCCAGCAGATCATCAACGCGGTCATCAAGCCCGTCCTCCCCAAGCACATGCTCGATTCCAAGACCAAATACTACGTCAACCCCACCGGCAAGTTCGTCATCGGCGGACCCCAGTCCGACACCGGCGTGACCGGCCGGAAGATCATCGTCGACACCTACGGCGGCTGGGCGCCCCACGGCGGCGGCGCCTTCTCCGGCAAGGACCCGACAAAAGTGGACCGCTCCGCCTGCTACATGGCCCGCTATGTCGCCAAGAACATCATCGCGGCCAAGCTGGCCAGCCAGTGCACCATCCAGCTCGCTTACGCCATCGGCGTGGCCGAGCCCGTGAGCGTCATGGTGGACACGCACGACACGGGGAAAGTCCCCTCCGAGCTCATCACCAAGGCCGTGCGCAAAGTGTTCGGCCTGACCCCCCGCGCCATCATCGAGCACCTGCGCCTGCGCCGGCCGATCTACCGCAAGACCGCGGCCTACGGGCATTTCGGCAGGAACGAGCCCGAGTTCACCTGGGAGCGCACGGACAAGGCGAGCGAACTGAAGAAAGAAGTGGAGAGGTTGTAATCCATGAGATACGACGTCAAGAATATCAAGCTCGCCGACCAAGGCAAGCTCCGCATCGAGTGGGCGGAGCGGGAGATGCCCGTCC
>MGUS01000034.1:3229-4477 GCA_001800085.1 Elusimicrobia bacterium RIFCSPLOWO2_01_FULL_60_11
GCCGACGTGGCCATCTGCGCGTCCAACCCGCTCTCCACGCAGGACGACGTGGCCGCCGCGTTGGTGAAGCACTATAAGATCTCCACTTTCGCCATCAAAGGTGAGAACAATAAATCCTATTACAGCCACATCCAGGCCGTCATCGCCCACCGCCCCCAGATCACCATGGACGACGGGGCGGACGTGGTCAGCATCCTCCACAAGAACCATGCCGACCGCTTCGGCGAGATCATCGGCGGCACCGAAGAGACCACGACGGGCGTCATCCGCCTGCGCGCCATGGAGAAGGACGGCGTGCTGGGCTTCCCCATCATCTCGGTGAACGACGCGGACACCAAGCACCTTTTTGACAACCGCTACGGCACGGGCCAATCCACCATGGACGGCATCATCCGCGCCACCAACGTGCTCATCTCCGGAAAATTCGTGGTCGTGGCCGGTTACGGCTGGTGCGGCCGCGGCGTCGCCATGCGGGCCAAGGGCATGGGCGCCAACGTCATCGTCACAGAAGTGGACCCGACCAAAGGCATCGAAGCCGCCATGGACGGGTTCCTCGTCATGCCTATGTCCAAGGCGCTGGCTCTGGGCGACATCTACATCACGCTCACCGGCGACACCTCCGTCCTGCGCGGCGAACACTTCGCCAGGATGAAGGACGGCGCCATCGTCTGCAACTCCGGGCACTTCAACGTGGAGATCGACATTCCGGCGCTCCGCAAGATGAGCCGCAAAGTGCGCTCCGTGCGCGAGTTCGTGGAAGAGTTCACCTTGAAGAACGGGCGGAAGATCCACCTTTTGGCCGACGGGCGCCTGGTCAACCTGGCCGCCGCCGAAGGCCACCCCGCCAGCGTCATGGACATGTCCTTCGCCAACCAGGCCCTTTCCGCGGAGTATCTCATGAAGAACCATAAGGGGATCTTGAACGACCACCTGGACCGCAAGGTCTACGCCGTGCCCAAGGACATCGACAAGGAGATCGCGCGCTTGAAGCTCCTGAGCATGGGCATCCTCATCGACAAGCTCACCCCCGAGCAGGAGAAATACCTCGCCAGCTGGCAAGAGGGAACGTAAAAGTTCTAAAATAAGAGGGTGAGGAAACTCCCGTTCGCCCTCGCCTGCCTGTCCGTCTGCTTCTCCACCTCATTCCTTAAAGCGGCCCCGCCGCTTTTCCCGGAGTCCATCCCCGCGGACCATCCGCCCTTCTGCCGCGTCAATGCCCCTGTGGTGGAACAGCGCCTGGCCGCCCTG
>MGUS01000034.1:4499-6103 GCA_001800085.1 Elusimicrobia bacterium RIFCSPLOWO2_01_FULL_60_11
TCCGCCGCCACCTACACCGTCATCGTCGTCCGCGTCGATTTTTCCGACTATCCCATGACCAAGACCCAGGCGCAGGCGGACGCTTTCATGGCAAACTTCAGGAGCTTCCACCTGGAGAACTCGTTCGGGTTGATCTCCGTGAACGCAACGACGACCGGGAGCGGGGCGGGAAGGCAAGGGGCTTTCCGGATGCCCAGCATATTGGCTTACTATGCCGAGGGACTTTCCAGCAAATATGCCGAACTGGCCAAGGACGCCGTGGCCGTGGCCACCACCGCGGGCGTGAGTTTCACCGGCTATGACCACATCATGATCTACCACGCGGGAGAAGGATCCGAAACCGGGACCGTCAGCCAAAGCGCCGATAGGATCTGGTCCGCCTACGCTCCTTCAAGTTTTCTGGGAGGCCCCACCGTGGGGGCCAAGGTATTCCCCGGCGCGACATTCGTGCCGGAAACGGAATTCTTGAGCGTGGATCCCCTGGGCGTCATCTGCCACGAATACGCCCATCAGCTGGGCGCGGTGGACCTCTACAACACGGAGACGGGCTTGACCAAAGTAGGATCCTGGAGCTTGATGGACGCAGGGGTCTACCTGGGCTCGCCTCAGGGATCCAACCCGGCCCACATGGACGCCTGGCACAAGCTTTTCCTGGGACTCTCCGCCCCCGAGACCATAACTCTTGCCAACAACGCCGCCAAGACCCTCACCCAGGCCGAGACCTCGCGGACCTCTTTTCTCCGCCTGCCCATCACGGTCAGCTCCGTCGGAGGGGAAAATGAATATTTCCTCCTGGAATACAGGAGGACCTCCGCATCGAACGGGGTGAATTTTGACCGGTCTCTTGATGCTTCGGGGCTCCTGATATGGCACGTCGACGATTCCATCGCCGCGAATGCCACGCGAGTGGCCAATAACAACGTGAACAACGGCACGCCCAACATGGGAGTGGACCTGGTAGAAGCGGACTCGACTGAACCTTCATCCGGGGATCCATCGGACCCCACTGACCCTTGGCCGGGGACTCTTGTCACTTTCCAGAACGCCAAATCACGGGCTTTTAACGGCAATGAATCAGGAATCTCCGTTTCCGACGTCTCCACGGGCGGCTCGGCGTCCATCTCGATGAAGGTCAACGCCACCATCGCGGCCGTCACGAGCGCGGAGGCGGTGGCCGTGGGCGGCGGAGCCGACGGCTACACCAACCCGGCCAAAGGCGACCTGGCCCGCATCACCCTGCGTCCCGCGGCTTCCGGGACCATCGACCTGAAGATCTACACCCTGGGCGGGGACCTGGTCTATGAGACGACCGTGCAGGGCACCGCCGGCATCTCCCAGACGCCGACCTGGAACGCCAAGAACAGCGACGGCAAGACCGTGGCCTCGGGCATCTACGTCCTCCATGTCGAGGGCGGCGGCATCGACTCCACCAAAAAGATCGCCATCATCAAATGAGAATCAAATCTCTATTTTCCATTGCTCTCGTCCTATGCGCGGCATTTCCGCTTTCTTCCGCGCATAGCGCCGGGGATTTTTCCGGCAACGTCCTTTTGAAGCCGCCCAGCGCGCGCCTGGCGGGCATGGCCGAGGCGGTCGTCTCACTC
>MGUS01000034.1:6113-15162 GCA_001800085.1 Elusimicrobia bacterium RIFCSPLOWO2_01_FULL_60_11
AGGCGGCATCGGCTCTTTCCACTACAACCCGGCCGCGCCCGCCGATATGTCCGTCACGCAGGTCTCCATGATGGGCCAGAAGGGATTCGCCGACGACACCTACGGCTCCCTCTTCGTCGGCCACCCCACGCTTTTCGGCTCTTTCTCCCTGGGCGCGGTCTACTACACCCTGGGGGACATCACTCTGGTCGATTCATCCAACGTGTCCTCCACCGTGAGCGCGGAAAAGGACTATTCCCTCGCCTTCAACTACTCCGAAGAATTCTTCGGGCTCCTGGGCACGGGCCTCTCGCTCAAATATTTGAATTCAAAATTGGTGGATTCTGTGAGCGCCAGCGCTTTCGCGTTCGACGCGGGCATCCAGTCCCGCATCGATGAAGGCAAGCTCGCGCTCGGGTTCGCCGTGCTCAACATCGGCTCCGACATGAAATATCTGGACGCCTCGGAGCCCCTGCCCCTGACCGTGCGCATCGGCGGGTCCTACCGCCTGACTTTTGGCGACGCGGGCAAGGCCGTCCTCGCCCTGGATCTGGTCAAAGAGCGGGAGAGCGACTTCAAGAAATTCATCGGCGCCGATTATGTCTGGCACGACCTCGTGGCCGTCCGCGGCGGCTACAAGATAGGCCAGGACAACGGAAAGATCAGCGCGGGCATCGGGTTCACCGCGGAATCCTTCGGCATCGATTACGCCCTCACGAGCGGGGGCCTCGGACAGGTGCATTCGGCTTCCCTCACTTACCGTTTCGGCCAATCCGCCGCCGCGCGCCAGTACAGCTCCGTCATGGACGAACGGGTGGCCCGCTCCAAGGAGATGCACAACATCCGCAAGTCCATCAAAAGCCCGCGCGTCAATGTTGCCGTTCTGGGATTGAATTCCCTGGGAGCGGGGGAAAATTCGGCGGCGCTCCTGGCCGACGGGCTGTTCCTGGAGTTCAGCAAGATGGACAAGGCCTTCAATGTGCTCGATTCGGCCCGGGTCCGGGAGACCATCCGCTCGTCCGGGGTTGACCTGTCGCAATGCACCGACATCCCCTGCCTGCAGGGAGTGGGGAGGAGCCTGGGCACCGACAAGATCGTCACCGGCCTGCTCACGCTCTCCCAGGGGGAATATTCCCTGAACGTCCAGATGCTCGACGTCGAGAGCGGGACCATCGAAGTGACGCAGGCGGTCAAGGCGTCCTCCATGAAGGATATGGAATATGAGATCCGCTCCATCGTCCGCTCCCTTGCCAAGTCGGTTCAGTAGATTCATTCCCGCCTTTTTTTTCTCTCTCTATTTTCTATTCTCGATTCTCAATTCTCTCTCAGCAGTCCCGCCGCCGCCGGGCTCCGTCGTCCCCGTCCGGGCGGTCTGCCATGCAAATCCCACGGCCCGGACCCAAAGGATATCCGCTTTGAAGGCGGCTCCTTTTTTCCAGGTCCCCCTGGCCGCGACGACGGCTTATGTCCTGGTCATCCGCGCGGATTTTTCCGACCAACCCATGAGCAAGTCCCGCGCCGAGACCGAGGCCTTCATGGAAAGCTTGAAATCGTTCTACCTGGAGAACTCCTACTCGGCGCTCTCGGTGAGCGCGACGGTCACCGCGTCCGTCTACCGCCTGCCCCGCACCCTTGCAGCCTACGCCGACGGGGTCTGCTCGAACTATGACGAGCTCGCCAAGCACTCTCTCTCGGCAGCCAACACCGAATACATCGATCTCTCGCCGTTCGACCACATCATGGTCTACCACGCGGGGATCGGGGCCGAGACCGCCAATGATTCGGGCTGCCAGACCGACAACATCTGGTCGGTCTTCGCGCCAACGGTGCCCGCCACGGCCGGACAGTCCGAGGGCGTGCGTTTCCCCTTCCAGACGCAGAGCGGCAAGAGGTTCAACGGAGCGGTCTTCGTGCCGGAAAGCGAGGGGGGCGGGATCGACCCTCTCGGGGTCATCTGCCACGAATACGGCCACCAACTGGGGCTGCCCGACCTCTACAGGTCCGCCTCCGAGTCCGTGGTGGGGAAGTGGAGTTTGATGGATTCGGGCATCTACATCGGCACTCCGCGCGGGTCGAACCCGGCGCACCTGGACGCCTGGTCCAAGCAGTTCCTGGGGTTCTTCTCCGGCCCTCAAAGTGTGACGGTCGTCGACGGCCCCCAGACCCTCTCCCTCGGTTTCGCGGAGTTGTCGTCCGGTGCCTATGCCAGGATCCCGATCACCGACTCGGAGTATTTCCTTATAGAAAGGCGGGGGATGAGCGCATCCACGGGCAGGGCCTTTGATGACGCGCTTCCTTATGGGACTTTGGGGGAAGGGTATGTCATCTGGCATGTGGACGATTCCATCATGGCCGACGAGTCGCGCCTGGCGGCGAACACCGTGAACTCGGGCACGCCCAATTTCGGGCTGGACCTGGTGGAAGCGGGAGGCGGGGGAAGGATCGGCACGACGACGGGGGCGGAGAGCGACTCTTTCCCCGGAAGCACGGGAAGGAACCTTTTCGCATCGCCCCACTCCAACTCGTTCGGGGGCCAGCAGACGGGGATCGCCGTCTCCGGGTTCTACGGCGGCACGCTCACGGCCAAGAAGGCGTTCTCCAGCAACGGCCAGGACATCACCAAGCTCATCAACTTTCCCAATCCCGGAGGACCGGCCTACCCTCAAAAGCAGGGCGCGCCCGCGGGCACGCTCACCACCCTCGTCTTGAACGCCTCCAAGCCGGCCCAGAGCTTGCGCCTGACCCTCCACGACATCTCGGGTACGCTTGTCCGGGACGTGCCGGAATACCTCATCCGCGCCAACGCCGCGGCTTCGGGGACGGGCAAGTTCGTTTATGAGTATGATTGGGACGGGAAAACGGACCAGGGGGACAACGCCGCGGCGGGGGTGTACCTCTACAGGTTCCGCATCGACGACGCCAAGTCCGAAACTGGAAAACTCGTCATTGTGAGATAATGATTTTTTGATATCACGGTCGAACACGACCTTGTGGCCTCGGATGATTGGGAGAAAAATTCAATCCCCCCTTAGAGACTTCTATGTCAGGGGTATTCTGATTGTAAACGTCGTTCCAATCCCCATTTGACTCTCCAAGGTAATGGTGCCGCCATGCTTTTGAACGATCTCGTGGGAAATGCTCAATCCTAATCCAGTCCCCTTCCCCACCTCTTTGGTTGTAAAGAACGATTCAAATACCTTGTTCTGATTCTCCTTTGAGATCCCGGCCCCCGTATCCTGGACCTGAATCTGAATTGCATCTTTGCCCAAATCTTGGACTCTCCTCGTTCGCAATGTAATGGTGCCGCCCTTGGGCATTGCATCGATGGCATTGTTGCACAGATTAATGATGACCTGCTGTATCTGTGACGAATTTAGAACAATTTTGGGAAGATTCTCTTCAAATTCTCTGATCAATTCCACCGAGTTCATTTTTGCATTGACTACAATCAGGGCCAGAGCATTTTCAATCGTTTTATTGATGATGCATTCTTCCCGTTCGCTTTTGTTTGTTCTCGAAAAATCAAGCAGCCCCTGCACAAGGGCTTTAATGCGATTCGCTTCCCTCTCGATTGATTTTATTGGGAGCTCTAATGGATCATCCTTAGGTTGAAGCTTCCTTGCGCAACTCTGAGCAAATCCAAGGATGACCCCCAGCGGATTATTGATTTCGTGGGCAAGCCCTGCGGCCAATTGCCCTACGGCAGAAAGCTTCTCCGACTGGAGCACAATATTCTCAAGATGCTTCCTTTCGGTGATGTCGCGCGCAATGATGGAGGCTCCAACGATTCCTCCCTTTGAGTCTTTTAAAGGAGATATCGTGAGGGAAACCTGAAGAGGCGCTCCGTCCTTTTTGATCCGGACCGTTTCCGAATTGCGAATCGCTTCACCCTTTTTGATTGTTTCGGTGATCGCGTCAAATTCGTTCTTTCTATCCTCAGGAAACAAGATGGAAACGGACTTGCCAATTATTTCCCGCGCCGCATATCCGTACATTTTTTCCGCTCCTAAATTCCAACTGGTGACGGTTCCTTCCAGGGTTCTGCCGATAATGGCATCGTTCGAAGATTCCACTATCGACGCTAACTGCAGGAGCACTTTTTCTGCTTCCTTGCGGTCAGTGACGTCGCTGATGGAGCCGACCATTCTGATCGGCCTGCCGGATGCGTCACGGACGGATGTTCCGCGACAGAGAAAATATCCGTACGTGCCGTCGCCGCGGAGGAATCGTATCTCAGGGTTGTAGGGAGCGTTCTCCTCCAGGTGTACCCTCAGTGATTCCGCAAACCGCTCCCGATCGTCAGGGTGGACGAGTTCATTGACCAACTGAAACGTATTACCGAACGAGCCAATCGGCATCCTGAACAATTGGTAGATGGTGTCAGACCACAAGACTTCGTTAGTGAGGACATTCCACTGCCAGATGCCATCGTGCACTCCTTCGATTGCAAGTCTCATCTGCTCCGCGTTGTTTTGCAGCGTCACTTCATCCCGCTTGCGCTTGGTGATGTTCTCAAATACGGCGACGAAGTACCCTTTTTCCGTACTGTGAACAGAGATGGAAAACCAAATGGATAAAGACTCTAAATAAGTTTCAAACTTCTCTGCCTTGCCGGTCAAAGCCACTCTGCCATAAATTTCGAACAATTCAGGGTTAGATTCTCTAATTTTCGGGATTACTTCGGTGACTTTTTTTCCAACGACGTCTTTCAATCCCGTCAGTTCCCCGAATGCGACGTTGACATCGAGATAGACGAAGTCCTGCGGCTTATTATCCTCAAAAATCATCTTGCAGTGCGCATAGCCCTCAAGCATGTTCTCGAATAACAAGCGATACATCTCTTTGTTCATGCTTAACTGATCTACTGCCCGTCTGTGCAGGGTGATGTCTTTGCCGGTGGCGACAAAATGGGTAATGTGGTTCTCGTTATCCATGACGGGGGTAATGGTACTTTCTTCAATATAGAGTGCCCCGCCCTTATTCTTGTTAGTGAACTGAGCTCGGAACGGCCTTCCGGAAAGAATCGTGTCCCAAAGGGTTTTATAGAACTTTTTATCATGTTTTCCTGATTTGATGATTGCAGGGCTTTTTCCAATCACTTCCTCGCTCAAGTATCCCGAAACTCTCTCGAACGCAGGGTTGACATATTCGATGATGCCGTCCTTGCTTGTGATAAATACGACATCTGCGGTTTGTTTTACGACCTCAGAGAGTTTCCTGATCAATTCGCTTGATTTTTGCGTAGTTTCAAACTCGGCGATCTTGGCGGCATTCGCAATCCGAGGGCGGATCCAGAAGAAGTAGAGTATGGGGGTAATGATTAAACTCAGTAATGATGCGTCAAAGAACGATCCCATGAATGCGGGTAAACGTGAAAAAATAGCGAGGGGATGGATAATGAGCTCTGCCATGAACACCAGGATGAGCGTCAAAATGAGGTGGCGATAAGGTCGGAAGATATTTTTTTTCATTGTCAGTCCGTCTGATACCGATTCATATGCATGAATTTTATCTTATACGATTACCTGTCATTTAAATAGGCTGTGTCTTGACTTTTAAAAACTTCGCTATTTGCTAATCCACCGTTCTTAACAGTAAAACCCCCACCACCAAAAACACCGCGTTCGCCAGCCACACGCCCATCCAGGGTTCGAGCTTGCGGGATTCACCGAGGGCCTGGCCGAAAGCGATGAGCCCGAAATAGGTCAGGGCCACCGCCAGGGCCACGGCGAGGGAGCGCATGCGGCTGAAACTCTTCTTGCCCCGGCCCCCGCCCGCGGCCGTGGTGCCGAACGCGATGGGGATGCCGATGCATAGCACCAGGAGGTGCGTGAAGGGGAAGGCGAATTTCAAGTGGTACTGCACCCGCTCCGTGAGTGCCGGTATGCCGAGCTCGTTGATCTTTCGGATGTAGACCTTCAAGTCGTTCACGGAAAGCTCTTCGGGCAGGATCTGCAGCGGCACCAGGTCCGCCGGGCTTTCCGGCAGTTCGATGTGGGCCATGGCGAAGGATTCTTCTTCGATGATCTCGTCGCCCTCCTTGGAAAAGAGCCGCACCACCCCGTCAAAGAAAGTCCAGCCCGACTTGGGCGCCCAATCGGCGCGCTGCGCGGTCAGCTCCTGCCTCAAGTTGAAGCGGTCGCCGTAGGATTCCACGGAGACCTTTTCCATCTCGGACTTCTCCAGGTCGAGCCGCTTGGCGCTCACGCGGCGGCGGTCGCCCGCGATGGCGATGATGTTGCCCCACACGGGCTTCTGCGCGCCCATCTTGTCCACCTCCCGGCGGTAGAGCGTGCGCGCGAAGTGGGTGGCGCGGGGCATGATGGAATCGCCGGCCACATAGGTGAAGACGGTGAGGAGGGCGCCTACGGCAAAAAGGGGCAGGAGCACGCGGCGGGAAGAGATGCCGCTCGAGCGCAGGCAGGAGATCTCGCCCGACTGGCAGAGGTTGCCGATCACCATCACGCTCGCGATCAGCGTGCAGAGCGGGAGCGCTTGGATGAGCCAGAGGGGGAGCATGGAGAGGAGATAGAGGGCCACCGTGCCCGCTCCCACGCCGTTCTTGATGAGGACCTCCAGACGGTCGAAGAGGTGCCCGAGGGTGATGACCATGGCGAAGATGAGAGCGCTGAAAGAGAAGGGTTTGGCGAACTCAAAGAGAAGATAGCGGTTCAATATCATTATCTTGCCGCGGCCCTCATCCAGAGCCCGCACCCGGCGGAAAGGGCCAGAAGATTGGGGACCCAGGCGAGGACCAGGGGAGAGAAGGCCCCCTGGGAAGACAGGGAAGTCATGAAGATGACCAGGCCGTAGTAGAGGAGGATGACGATCAAGCTCATGCCGATGCCCGCGGATTTGCTGCCCCGCTTGAAGCTCAGCCCCAGCACCGTGCCCAAGAGGACGAACATGAGCGGCGCGAAGGCCACGGATATGCGCATATGGTATTCCGTTCTCCAGCCGGCGGGATTTCTGACCTTGAGTTCAGAATAGGTCATTTCGCGGGCCGAGGCGGCCTGGGGCGCTTCGTCGGCCTGGGCCGGCACGCGGAGGGCGAACTTGTTGAACTTGGTGATGGTGTATTGGGATTCCTTGTCCTGGCTGGGCTGATGGATGGCGCCGTCCGTGAGCTCCAGGGTGAGCCCCTCGCCCGGAACGGAAGAGACCTCTCCCTCCGGCGCCAGGATGCGGGTGGGCCCGCTCTCGGGATTCAAGCGGTAGATGGTGACGCCGGATATCTTCTTCTTGCGGCGGTCCATCTTTTCGACATAGATCTGGTATTCCCCGAAATTGTTGACCACTTTGGCGGAAAATAGGGCCAGGGGATTCTGGCGGGCCACGGAAGAATAGATGTTCTTGAACTCCATGGCCGCGCGGGGGGCCAGGTTCAGGTTGAAAAAGACCAGGAGGAAGCTCAAACCCAGCCCCAGGGCCAGGTTGGGCCAGCTGTAGCGGATGAGGGGCAGGCCCGCCGAGCGGAAAGCCGTGATCTCGCCGTCCTCCGAGAGCCGCCCGTAAGAGAGGAGGGCGGCCAGGAGCACCGCCATGGGGATGGAAAGGGGCAGGAACATGGGGAGGATCAAGCCCGACATCTTCAAGAGCACGGCCAGCTCCACGCCGCGGTTCAAGAACAGGTCCATGACCAGCACCAGCTGGCGCACGACCAGGAGGAAGGTGAAGACGGCCAGACCGATGACGAAAGGGGGGAGGAACTCGCGGATGACGTAGCGGTGAAGCAGCTTCACGGGCTTCATTATACCAACGAAAATAAGTATAATCCAACCAACTTGACCGACAAGAAATTCCTTTCACGCCTGGTCTCGGCCCTTCTTGCGGTCCAATGCCTGTCCCCCCTGAATTATCTCCAGCGCATCGAAGCCGGATCCCTCCTGCCCGGGGACGCCTCTTTATTTGAGGAAGAAAAGCCCAAAGTCAGGCGCACCGTCACCGAAATGGAAGAGGAGCTGGGAAGAGCCCGCTTCATCCGCTACAAGCAGGAACGCTGGAACGAGATGCGGCGGCGCCTGGAGACCGGGGAAGCGCTCATCCCCGTCATCGAAAAACCCGTCGCGGTCGCGGAACGCAGGATGCTGCCCCAGCCCCCGCCCCCGGGCCCGGGCCTGAACGTCGTCCTACCCTATGAGTCCGGCCTTTCCATATCGGGCCGAAAGGTCATCGATTTCAAACTCTCCAACACCCTCTACGCCCAGCCGGACAGCGGCAAGGGCCGCGTCAACCAGACGGATTTCCAGCTGGACCAGCAGCTGCAGGTGCGCGTGAAAGGCACCGTGGGCCGGAAGGTGACGGTGAACGTGGACTTCGACGACACGCGGGACGACAAGCGCGACATCTCCGTGGTCTACAAGGGCGACCCGGACGAGATGCTTCAAGAGGCCGCCTTCGGCGACATCACCATCTCCCTGCCCTCCACGGAATTCGTCGGCTACTCCAAGTCCGTCTTCGGCGTGCGGGCGGAGATGCTCTTCAGGCCCCGCACGGGTTTCGCCAAGCTCTTCCCGTCCGCCCTCTGGCACCGCTGGACGCCCAAATCCGTGCGCCTTTTCATGATCGGCTCGCGCACCAAGGGCATCACGCAGACCAAGCGCTTCACGGGCAACTTCATCCTGCAGAGGAAAGAGATCAACGACATCAGCTACCCGCGCCGGCAGTTCTACCAGCTCGCCTTCGCCACGGGCCCGGCCCCGGGCCAGACGGAGCACCGCCCCATCCAGGCCGGCACGGAACGCGTCTTCATCGACGACCAGAACCCCAACAACAACAACGTGGACGAGAGCACCCGCACCTTCGCCTACTACCCGGGAGAGCAGCGCGTCGCCACCGGGGGCGTGACCCCGACCACCGCGACCTACACCGGGCCCTCCGGGGAGAACACGGGGGTGTTCAAGCTCATGGTCCCGGGCGTCGACTACACGGCGGACTACACCAAAGGCGTCATCCGCTTCAAGCGCGCCATCAACCTGCGGGACGTCATCGTGGTGGACTACAAGCCCTCGGGAGCGACGCAGGCCATCAGCCAGACCCAGGGCGGGCCCGACCCGCAGATCCCCGACGG
>MGUS01000034.1:15175-15945 GCA_001800085.1 Elusimicrobia bacterium RIFCSPLOWO2_01_FULL_60_11
TCCAGGGGTTCAAGCCCATCCTGCTCAAGCCCGACGAGAGCCAGTTCTTCGCCACGCGCGAGATGAAGAACTCCTACCTTCTGGGCGACACCAAGATCCAACGCGACGACGGGCGGGGGAACTTCATCCTCCGCATCAACGACCTGGACAACAAGGAAGCGACGCAGATCACGGGGCAGGCCGTGGACGTGAGTTCCAGCGTCCAGACCAAGAGCGTGCCCAAATACCCCAACGACATCGACGTGGATTTTGAGAACGGCATCATCACCTTCGTCTCCTCCGACGCTTTCCGCAGCCCCTTCGTGCGGCCCTTCACGGACGACATCTACGTGTTCCGGGACGCCGTGCCGTCCTTCAAGAACCGCTACCGCATATTCGCGGAATACCGGTTCCGCAAGGGGAATTTCAGTTTGGACCAGATCAACATCGTCTCCCAGTCCGAGCAGGTCTTCCTGGACGGCAAGCGCATGACGCGGGACGTGGACTACTTCATCGACTACGACGCGGGCATCGTGAGTTTCTTCCGGCCCGACATCATCCGCGAGGACTCCATCGTGGAGATCACCTATGACTACGCGCCTTTCGGCGGCTCGGGGGAAGAGACGCTCGTGGGCATGCGGAGCGAGTGGTACGTCACGGACAATTTCTTCCTGGGCCAGTCCGTGCTCCTGAACTTCGCGCCCCAGTCCCGCTCCACGCCCGACCTGCGCTCCACCTCCAAGAGCATCACGGTGCTGGAAGGCGACATCAACTGGAAGAACGTCAAGTTC
>MGUS01000035.1:0-2186 GCA_001800085.1 Elusimicrobia bacterium RIFCSPLOWO2_01_FULL_60_11
CTTGGAAATGATGCGGTTAATAAAGAGGGAGTTATCAAACAAAGCTTTTTTTAAATCTCCCAGTTCGCGGTCCGTTTTGGGTGCCTCTGACATCAACGGATTCACCTTGAGCGTTCCGCCCTCCATCGTTACATTGTCTATGGTCGTGAAACTGGAGACATCTCTTGCGGCGACCCCTTTAAGCTTAAGAATCCTGTCAGTGATCCTTTGGATTCTCTCTAGACTCTCGGTGTTCAAGATTCCCTTATCATTGACGATCCCCAGGACGATCATATCTTCGTAGAGACTGAACGTTTTCTCTACCTCGTCATTCCAGACGCGCACGGCCGAAGTTTTTGGAAGCATGTTTTTGGGATTGGTGTCCGTCCTAGCTTTGGAGAACTGGGTCAGAGCAATCAAGGTAAGAAGAACGGTTAAAGACACCACCCATTTGGGATGCTCAACGGAAAAATCAACCAGGGAAAACTTCCATATTTTCATGGTTGCTCCTTGCGAAATCTCTGAGCCATTGCTCCCTGTTTTGATAAGCGTTCCATGAGGATTTCTCTCAGAAGATCGTAAGCTTTAAGCATTTTTGGGAAGGCGAGGTGATAATAGATATGTTGTCCTTCCCTGCGGGCAAGGAGAAGGCCTTTATGCCGGAGAATGGCGATTTGTTGGGATACGTTGGCCTTGGTCAGGTCCATCTTTTCCGCCAGGTCTCCCACCGTCTGTTCGTCTCCCCTTAAAAGGTTGATGATTTCCAGGCGTTTCGGATTGGATAGGACAGAGCACACCTGAGCGTGCATTTCATAAATCTGTTTTTCAGACCGCCGCGGCATAGGGTCCTCCTGTATTTATATAGTTGCGATATTGCGCAACTATACTTTAACATTCCGGACCGTCTTGTGTCAAGACGGCGGCAATTGTTTCCTTTCAATCCACTGGTACAAAGCGGGCAGAATCAACAATGTCAGCATCGTGGACGTGATGAGTCCTCCTATGACGACGGTGGCCAAAGGTCTTTGGACTTCAGCTCCGATCCCGGCATTTAGGGCCATGGGCAGGAACCCGAGACTGGCGACCATGGCCGTCATCATCACGGGACGCAGCCGGATCAACGCTCCATCCCGCACAATTTTCTCCGGACTAACGCCCTTGGCCCTCAATTGATTGAAGAAGGTGACCATGACCATCCCGTTCAGGATGGCAATTCCGATCAACGCGATGAAGCCCACGGAAGCCGACACGCTGAGCGGGATGCCCCTGAGAGCCAGGGAAAAAATGCCTCCCGTCATGGCCAGAGGGATCGTGGTAAAAACGAGGAGAGCGAGCTTGAAGTTCTCGAACGTCCACCAAAGAAGCATGAAGATGCCCGCCAGAATGACGGGGATGAGGAACGCCAGTTTTCTCTGTGCTCGTTCAAGGTTTTTGAATTGGCCTCCCCAACTGACGCTGTAGCCTTCGGGCAGTTTGAGATCGCGCTCAATGGCCTGCCTTGCCTCCGTAACAAAACTGGCGATATCCCGTCCGGAGAGGAATACCGCCACAGCCGCATAACGCTCCGTATAATCATGAGCGATTGTCGTTACTTCGTCCTTGTTTTGGAACTCAACCACTTTGTGCAGGGGGATGGTGCCGCCGTCAGGCAAACCGACGGGAAGGTTCTTGATGGTTTCCATATTCTCGCGGTGCTCTTCCTCCACTCTTACCACAATGGGAAACCGCCACTGTTGTTCATAGAAACTGCCCACTTCCTTTCCGCCCATCGCCGCCTGCAGGAGGTCGTTCACGTGGTGGGGATTCATGCCGTAGCGGGCAATGGCCGTATAGTTCGGCCTGGCGCTCAGAACCGGGCTTTTGCGAAGCGCCGTCAAAGCGTCCATCTCCACTTCCTCGGCTCCGGGGACGTTTTCCAAGGTAGTAATGGACTTGTCCAGCAGTTCCATGAGCACCGGCAGCTCCTTGCCATGAATTTTCAAAGTGACATCCGCGCGGCTGCCTTCGAGGATCTCGCTGAAACGCATCTCAATCGGCTGGTTTTCGTTGACGGCCTGGTCCGGGGTCTCTTTCTCAAGAGCTTTTTTGATCGCCGCGTATACTTCCTGCTTATCGCGGTGCCTGGCGTCTTTTGAGACGTTGTCTTTTTTTAGAATAACGAAAGTATCCGACAGATGAACTCCCATCGGATCCGTGGCGGATTCCGC
>MGUS01000035.1:2297-2633 GCA_001800085.1 Elusimicrobia bacterium RIFCSPLOWO2_01_FULL_60_11
CATGTTCACCACCAAGTCGCCCTCGTCCAACGGCGGCATGAAGTCGGCGCCCATCTGACGATAGACCAGGATCGAGCCGATCACAAGGCACAGGGCCGGAGCCAGCACCAGGATAGGGCGTTTGAGGCTGACATCCAAAACCGGCTGGTAGCATCCGCGTAAAGCCCTGTAGACCAGCTTTTCTTCTTTGCCGCCGCCCTTGGGGGTTTGAAGATAAAGATAAGCCAGAACGGGCATCAGGAAAAGCGCGACCAGGAGCGAGGCCCCCAAGGCCATGAGCACCGTCACGGCCATCGGATGGTAAAGCTTGCCTTCCGTTCCTTCGAGGCTCAAGAT
>MGUS01000035.1:2652-7925 GCA_001800085.1 Elusimicrobia bacterium RIFCSPLOWO2_01_FULL_60_11
GCGGATTCGATGACCAAGTTCAAACGCTCATGCTCCTTTAATTCGCCCTTGGTCTCTTCCATGCGTCGCTGGATATTTTCAATCATCACCACCGCGCCGTCCACCAGCAGACCGAAATCGATTGCGCCCAGGCTCATGAGGCTGGCCGAAACATCCATCCAGCGCATGCCGATGGCCCCGAACAACATGGACAGCGGTATCGCAAGCGACACAAACAAGGCCGCCCGCAGGTTCCCCAAAATCAGCAGAAGTACGACGACGACCAAAGCCGCGCCTTCCGCGAGGTTCTTGGACACGGTTTTCAGCGTTGCGTTCACCAGATAGCTGCGGCTGTAAAGAAGTTTCAACCGCACCTCCGGGGGAAGAGGCGCCTCTTTCAGGGCGCGTTCGGCGTCCAACGCGACCCGTCTGGAATTCGCTCCGGAGAGCATCAGCACGGTGCCCAGCACCGTTTCTTCCCCGTCATAAGTGGCGCCGCCAACGCGCTGGGAATAATCTTCCCTGATATCCGCAACCCGGGACAAGGGGACCGGTTTGCCTCGAAAATCCAGCTTGACCGGCAGCCCGCGGATCTCGTCCAAGTTGTTCACCCGGCCGGAAGCCCGGACGATCACCTGTTTTCCCTTGGGCTGGATATATCCTCCGCCGAAGTTCTCGCCGACCGCTTCCACGCGTTCCACGATCTGTTCGATGCTCAACCCGTAAGGCTCCAACCTCTCCGGGTGAACGTCAATGTGGATCTCCTTTTTGTACCCGCCCGTGGAATCCACTTCCGCGACATTCTTGATGGACCGTTTTAGGTAAGGGGCGACGACGAAATCCTGTATCGTGCGCAGGTAGAGCAGTCTTTCCTGTTCTGGCCTTGCCGCAAGGCCGCTGCCGGGTTTCGCCAAAACGGCGTACATCAGGACTTCGCCCAGGCCCGTTGTGATCGGGGCCAATTCCGGCGAAAGCCCCTGCGGGATCTCGCCTTTCACCCCTTGCAGTCTTTCCGACACTTGCTGGCGCGCCCAATAGATATTGGTGTCGTCTTCAAAAACAATGACCACTTGCGACAAGCCATATTTCGACAGGGACCGGACTTCTTTGACCTTGGCGATGCCGCTCATGTCGGTCTCAATGGGAAAGGAAACGGTCTTTTCGATTTGTTCCGGGTCCAGCGCTCCCGTTTTGGTGTTGACGACCACTTGGACCGAAGTGATGTCCGGCACGGCGTCGATCGGGACCTGGGTCGCCGCATAGATGCCGCCGATAACGACCAAGGCAAAGGCAAGCAGGACCCAAAGGCGGTGTTGCAAAGATTTTTTGATCAAAGCTTCTAACATGGACGCCTCCCTAAAACTGTTGAAGCTCTTGGACGACGTCTTTTCGTCCGGTCAGGGCAAAAAGCCCCGCCAATTTCTCTGCAAGCGATTTCTGCACGTCGAGACTGCGGTAATAGGTTTGCGCCGCCTCATTTTCCAGTTCCAGGTAGACCAGGAGATCCACTCGTCCCTTGCGGAATTCCGCTTCCGTTTCTTTCAGGTCTTTGTTAAGACCCTCCGATACGGACGGCGAGTATTGCAGAGCCATGCGGCGATAGAGTTCAACCTCTGCCGAAAGCTCTCCCAGACGGGAAATGAGTTCGCGTTCTTTAAAGCGCAACAGGCTTTCCTCCGCCTGGATCTTCATCTTGAGGCTTTGAATATTCCCCTTGTTGCTGGCGAAGATGGGCAGCGGAACAGAAATCCCCAAACCTGCGGACCGCTCGGTCTCTCCCGCCGTTTCCTGCCCGTAAAAAATGGAAGAGCCCAGATCCGGCCAGGCTTCTTTAGCCGCCAAGGCTTTTTCATCCCGCGCTTTGTCCGTGAGAACCTTCTGCGCGGCAAGTTGTGGGTTATGGATTCGGGCGTCCTCTTTCAACCGCGGCATCTCCAAAGGCCGGCTTCCTTTCATCCAAGGGACGTCGATCACGGGTTCGTTTTCCTGAACCGGGAAATAAAGTCGCAGCCTTTCCAAAGAAGCCTTGAGCGCCGCTTCCCCCTCAATCCTCTCCGCGTCAATGTCCCTCAAACGTGCCTCAACGATGCGGCGTTCGGCGATCTTCTGCGGCGAAGCGAAAACGTTGCCGTGCAAATAAGCCTTGACCAGCTCGAATTGATGGAGCCGCCCTTCGGCAAAGACCTTCTTTTTTCGGTTCATCTCATACGCATAGGCCAGCCGCACGGATTCGGAAACCAGGGAAAGTTCCGCCTCAAGCCTGGAAAGGTCCGACAGCTCCACATCCCTGCTTGCGGCCAGAGAGCGCAGCCTCGATTTTCCGGGAAAAGGGAAAGTTTGGCTTATGGAAATTTCATACAGGGAACCTTCCAACTCCCCTGCCCGTTTTTGTCCGATAGTAAAGCTGGTTTCCGGATTAGGCAGGACGCGGGACTGTCCCACGAGAAATCGTTTCTCTTCTATGCGGGCCTTGGATGAGCCGACGAGATCGTTTTGCGTTAAAACACGATTCACCAGATCGACGATCGAATAATTCCCGCTTTCCGCCCCTAAAGGCGGACTTCCACAACTTAAAAGCAATAAAAATAAAATGATGTGTTTGTTTTTCATAAGCTCCTCAAAATGAAATATGAATCGCCCCGCGCGCGGGGCGTACAATCCATGCGGCGGTGGCTAAGCTGCGGTCAGACGATGCGGGTTATTTGGGAGGGCGGAAGAACTTCTGAATACGGTCTTGAGGGATTTTTATGTTATGAAGGGTAGGGCTAAATTCCAATGATGAATTGATCTCGGGTGATTTTACCGCAGGAACCACGATATGGCTTGAACAATTCCCGCTATGACACGCTGTCGGGCAGTTTTGTGACTGATCCCATTGGCAGGCGTCCAGGGAATCTGCAACAACATCCACCAAAAACCCTGCAGCCACGAGAAACAGAATGAGTTTAATTGTTTTGCGAATTCTCACCACAGCTTGACTATAGCAGTAAATAAGACGGGGTTCAAGCGCACCACTGTGTCCCTGACAATTTCTATACTGTTTAAAAACCTCAAAATCGGTCACCTCGATTTTTTATTTACCGTCGATGACCGGCAAACCGACGCAAGCAGGCTAAAGTGGATCATGTTAGGATTTGACGAGCGATAATTTTACAGAATCAGGGAGCCACGAACATGGGGAAAAAATATGATATTTCCATATTGCAGATACGATGCCGGACGTGCGGCATTACGCTGGCACAGTGGGACATAATAAAGCGGGATTTACAGAAACTTTGGAAGGACGACCCAACGGCATTGCAGATGTTTTTGGCTCATCTGCAATGCAATTTCCGTCGAAGTCAAGAAAACAATCTCCCGGGGTAGGACTCGAACCTACAACCCTCCCGTTAACAGCGGGATGCTCCACCGTTGAGCTACCCGGGAATAAAATTGGGTGTGTCGCGGTGACTTGCGCCGGGTGTTAAGTTACCCGGGAATGGGAACTATTTTAGCAGAATTTGAGGGAGTTCTGTAGCGGAGGCGGCAGGTCAGTCGAAGACGACGGTCTTTTTGGCGTAGGTCAGGATGCGGTGCTCGACGTGCCAGCGCACCGCGCGGGAAAGCACCGTCTTCTCCAAATCCCTCCCTTTCTCGACGAGATCGTCGAGCCGGTCCCGGTGGGAGACCCGGGCCACGTCCTGCTCGATGATGGGACCCTGGTCGAGCTCTTCCGTGACATAGTGGCTCGTGGCCCCGATCAGCTTGACCCCCCGCTCGAAGGCCTGGTGGTAGGGTTTGGAGCCCGCGAATGCGGGCAGGAACGAATGGTGCACGTTGATGATCTTTTGTGGGTATCTGGAAACAAAGTCCGGCGAGAGGATCCGCATGTAGCGGGCCAGAACGACCAGGTCGACCGAATGCTCCTTGAGCAGATCGAGTTGCTTTTTCTCCGCTTGGGCGCCCTTATCCACGGATACGTGATGGAACGGAACGCCGTAGAATCCGGCGAGCCGCGAGGACTCTTCGTGATTGCTCACGACCATGGAGATTTCGCAGGCCAGTTCTCCCGCGCGGTGGCGGTAGAGCAGGTCGGACAGGCAATGGTCCTGCTTGGAGCAGAAAATGGCCGCCCGGAGCGGTTTGGTGGACTCTCCCATCTTCCACCTCATCTGGAACCGTTCCGCCAGCGGCCCGAACTCTTTCCGGAACAGGTCCGCGCTCAAACCAAAACCCTTCAGGTCCCATTCCACCCGCATCAGAAAAAGGTCGAGCTCCGAATCCCTGTGCTGGTCGGCGTGGACGATGTTGGCGCCGTTCCGGTAGAGGAAATCCGAGACCGCGGCCACAAGCCCCTTGCGGTCCGGACAGTCGATGAGCAGGATCATGGAGTCGAAGACCCGCGCCATGTCCCCAATATATCAGGCAACCCGTTTGAAATCAATAGCCGGGATTTGCTAACCTATAAAAAATGAAAGCAGTCGTGATGGCGGGCGGGTTCGGAACGCGCCTTCGCCCTTTGACCTGCAACCTGCCCAAGCCCATGGTCCCCATGGGCAACCGCCCCATGATGGAGCACATCCTCACCCTCCTCCAAAAACACCAGTTCACGGAAGCGATCACGATGCTCTACTTCTCCCCCGACGACATCCGCGGCTATTTCGGGGACGGCAAGAAGTTCGACGTCAAGATGAAGTACCTCATCCCCACAGGCGACCTGGGCACCGCTGGCTGCGTCAAGTTCGCCGAAGAGGACCTGGACGAGACCTTCGCGGTCATGTCGGCGGACGTGCTCACGGACTTCGACCTGACGGGCGCGGTCAAGTTCCACAAGGAAAAAAAATCCCTGGCCACC
Organism: Elusimicrobia bacterium RIFCSPLOWO2_01_FULL_60_11; assembly: GCA_001800085.1. GTDB lineage: Bacteria > Elusimicrobiota > Elusimicrobia > 2-02-FULL-39-32 > 2-02-FULL-39-32 > 2-01-FULL-60-11. The sequence continues at coordinate 7,466 of MGUS01000035.1, forward strand.
CTGGTGCTCACCCGGGTCACCAACCCGCTCCAATACGGCGTGGTCATCATCGACGAGAACGGCCGCATCACCCGGTTCCTCGAGAAACCCTCCTGGGGCGAGGTGTTCTCGGACACCGTGAACACGGGCATCTACATCCTCGACCCCAAAGTGCTGGATGAGATCCCCCCCGACCAGACCTTCGATTTCTCCAAGGACCTCTTCCCCAAGCTGCTCGCGGAGAAAAAGCCGATGTACGGCTATGTGGCCAGCGGCTACTGGAAGGACGTGGGCGACCTGCGCGAATACCGCCTGGCCCACGGCGACATCCTCGAAGGCAAGGTCTCCATCAAGATCCACGGCAAGAGCATGCACTTCGTCCGCAAGGACCAGGAATCCAACGTCTGGGCCGACAAGGACGTGGACGTGCAGGACGGGGTGGAATTCTCCGGCAACAGCATCGTGGGCAGGGGCTGCCGCA
>MGUS01000035.1:7962-11470 GCA_001800085.1 Elusimicrobia bacterium RIFCSPLOWO2_01_FULL_60_11
AGAGGGCTGCACCGTCGGGAGCAATTCCCAGATCACGGGCAGCGTGCTTTGGAAAGGCGTGAAGATCGGGCGGGACACGGTCATCCGCGAAGCCGTCATCGGGGAGCGCACCACCGTGGGAGACCATTGCCACATCCAGGTGGGGGCCACCATTTCGGATGACTGCGTGATCGGAGCCGGGGCCCAGATCCGCGCCAACGTCAAGATCTGGCCCCACAAGGTCCTGGAAGACGGCGCCGTGCTGGCCACCAGCTTGATCTGGGCGGAAAAATGGTCCCGTTCCCTCTTCGGGGCCTATGGCATCTCCGGCCTCGGCAACATCGAGGTCACGCCCGAATTCGCGGCCAAAGTGGGCGCGGCCTACGGCGCATATCTGGGCAAGAACGCCTATGTGGTCACTTCCAGGGACGCCCACAAGGCCAGCCGCATGATCAAGCGCGCCTTCATCTCCGGCCTGCTTTCCTCCGGGGTCCGGGTGGGGGACTTGCGCACCTCGCCCATCCCCGTGATGCGCTACGAGATGGGGAAGGAAGACGAATCCGGCGGCATCCACGTGCGGGTCTCCCCCTTCAGCGGCAATCTGATCGACATCAAGTTCTTCGGCAAGGACGGCAGGGACATCTCCATCCTCCAGGAAAAATCCATCGAACAGCTCTTCCTGCGCGAGGACTTCAAGCGCGCCAATCTTGAGGAGAGCGGAGAGATCCAGGCCTCCCCGAGGTCGCAGGAATATTACAAGGCGGGGTTCATGAAAGCCATCGACAAAGACCTCATCCAGCAGGCGAGGTTCAAGGTGGTGCTGGACTATTCCTTTTCCTCGGCATCCATGGTATTCCCCGCCCTCCTGGGCGACCTGGGCGCCGAGGTCGTCGCTTTGAACGCGTATCTGAGCCCCCAGAAGATCACCAAAACGGAGAAGGAATTCCAGCATTCCCTGGACCAGCTTTCCAACATCGTCACCACGCTCAAAGCCGACATCGGGTTCCTCATCGACAACGGCGCGGAGAAGGTCTTCATGGTCGACGAAAGAGGGCGGATCATCCCCGACGCCCAGGCCCTGGCGGCGGTGAGTTTTCTCTCGCTCAAATGCATGGACCAGGGGTCCATCGCGGTGCCCGTGACGGAAACGTCCGTGATGGAACTGCTCGCGGCCAAAGGCAAGATGAAAGTGATCCGCACGCCCACCATGCCCCGCCACATCGTGGACGCTTCGCGCGCGGAAGGCATGAAGTTCGTGGGGGACGGCATCGGCGGCTTCATCTTCCCGGAATTCCAGCCCGCCTTCGACGCCATGTACGCCATCGTGAAGATCCTGGAGATGCTGGCCGCGCGCAAGACCAAGATCGGCCACGTTCTGCGCGAGATCCCCTACAAGATCGACGTCCAGCACCGCAAGATCCCCTGCGCCTGGGACAAGAAAGGGCAGGTGATGCGCCTGGCCATGGAGGACCTGCGGGGCAAGAACATCGAGATCATCGACGGCATCAAGGTCAAGTTCAAGGATTCCTGGGTGCTCATGATCCCGGACCCGGATGAGGCCTATTTCCACCTGTGGGTCGAAGCCGATGAGGAAAGGAAAGCGCGCGACCTCCTGCGGGAATATTCCGAGAAGATCGCCAAATGGATGGTCTAGGACAAGGAGGAGCTATGAAGAACGTATTCCGGAAGGGAAGTGTCCTTATCCTCGGAGTCCTGGCCTTCGCCCAGTCCGCCCGGGCGGCCGAGCGGACTCTGACCGTCCTTTGCGAGGGGTCGATCGAGTCCCGGCCCGAAAAGGCGGTCGTCGTCCTGAACTTCAGCGGTTACGGTTGGAACGCCGCCAAGGCGCAGGCCAAAGCCGACGAGGCCATCGCCGCGTTCCTCAAAAAGATATCGGAGAACAGCGTCTCTGTCTCCAGCGTGGCCCTGGCCGAGATCAAGTTCAAGCCCTCCTACCAGTTCAACCGCGATCTAAAGACGCAGGTAGCGTCCGATTTCATCGTGAGCCGCAAAGTGAGACTGGAGCTGGAGAATGTGCCGGCCGTGGCCAAGCTTCTGGACGCGTCCTTGTCCATCGGCTCGTTCGCCCTGGATTCGGCGGTCCTCTCGGTCAAAGACATAAAGGACCTGAGCCGGAGGGCCTTCGAGAACGCCCTGGAAGAAGGAAAGCTCAAGGCCGAAGCCATGGCCAGGGCCTTCGGCGCGAAATTGGGACCTATCTTATCGGTCGAGGAGGTCTCAGGGGCGGTTCAGGACACGGATCTGATAGACGAAGCGGGTTCAAGCACTGTGAAGGCCACGGTGAAAATAAGGATTATCTTTCAGATCCTGTAGGGGCGATTCATGAATCGCCCCTACTAATCCAACCGCCGCACAAAAATCTTCTCCGCGATGTCTTTTTCCAGGGCCAGGGTGGTCTCCCCCACTTCGATCACATAGGTGGGAAATGTCTGGTGCAGGCTGAAAAGCGTGCCCGGCACCACTCCCAAAGACAACAGCTTGTGCAGGTCCGGGTGGCTCTGCAGCTGCAGGTAGGCGATCTTCCCCTTCTTGCCCGATTCCAATTTGTCCAGCGGGACGATGATGGACTCCACCGTCTCCGAAGCGCTCTTGCAGCAGTTCCCGGAGGGGATGGGGGACCCATGGGGGCATTCCCCCGGGTGCCCCAGGAGCGTGCAGATGGATTCGGCCACTTCCGGGGAGATGATGTGCTCCAGCTTGCAGGCGTTGGGGTCGATGGCGCTGTCGTGCAAGGCCAGGACATCCGTCAACAGGCGTTCGGCCAGGCGGTGGCGGCGCGTGACGTCCCTGCCTAACGTCTCCCCCTCCGCGGTCAGGGCCACGTTCTCTCCTTCTTCCCGGGCCAGCTTCCTTTTCACAAGATTCGCGAACGCCCCCCGGCTCACGCCTTCCTCCAGGATGGGAAGGATCTTGTCCTTCTCCCGCACGCCCAGCTCATGCTGGCGCCAGATGGCGCTCAAGGCCTCTTCGATGTCTTCCTGCTCCTGCGTGGGAATGGGGAATTTCTTTTCCTGTGTCATAGCCGTATCCAACCCTCCTTCAAGATCCAGTTCAGAAGCCCGCCCACGCCCAAAGAGAAAGTGAGGACGAAAGCGGCGATGGCCAGAGTGGTCTTCAGGCCCCGTTCCTTGATAGTGACAAAAAATTGGGCGATGCAGGGCATGAAGAGCGTGATGACGATCAAGGCCACGCATACCTGCCGGGCGTTCATGATGCCGTTCTTAGAGAGCATGAAGAACCCGGCCGCGCCGTAATCCCGCCGCAAGAACCCGATGATGAAGGATTCCGTCGCTTTTTCCGGCAGGCCCAGGAGTCCCATGACGATGGGGTCGCCCAGGCGCTTGATCAGGGTCAAGAAACCCGTGCGGTCGGCCGTGAACAGAAGGAGCGTGCCCAGGATGAACATGGGGACGGCTTCTTTCAAGTACCAGACGAGCCGGGCGCGGATCTTCTTGAGTAGGTTCCCGAGCTGGGGCCTGCGGATGGGCGGGATCTCCATGAGGAACGG
>MGUS01000036.1:0-734 GCA_001800085.1 Elusimicrobia bacterium RIFCSPLOWO2_01_FULL_60_11
CGTTCATCCAAGCGCTCCTTACCCGGCATCTCCGGACCGCCCGGCCTCTCTTCGCGGACCATCCCTCCAAGTTCCCGGCGGGTCTCGAGAACCACCCCGAAGGGCTTCTTGTGCGGGCGGGGAGCGGGGCGGGGGCTGATTTTGTGAAAAGGCAGGATGTCTGGGAATTCATGGTCGAGAGAGGAGACGGCGCCCGCCTCTGCGTGGACCAGAATGGGGAATTCTTCACGCGCCATCTTCTCTCTCGAGTCAGCGCGGCCTTGAACAACACCGGGATCGCCTGGCAGGGTTTCGGGCGCTATGACCTGGCGGAGGAGCGGTTGAAAAGAGCCATCGTCCGCGACCCCTACCTGGCTCCGGCCTGGGTCAACCTGGGGTATAACGCTTACTTTCAAAAGGACTATAAATTGACCAAGGCCGTCTTTGCCCGCGCTTCGGAGAACTTTAAGGGAAACGTCCCGGGCCTGCGCAATGTCGAAGAAGCATTTAAAAACCTCAATCTAGAGTAGTGGGGTCAGGACGGGGTCAGGTACGGACCTGACCCCAAGATTGATTTGGAGTCCAAAAATTTGTTAAATAGTGCCTTCATTTCATATGGCACGATTCTTCAGAACCTCGCTCCTCGCAACCGCCGCCGCAATCGGCCTCTCCGCCTGCTCTTCCAATACCGACAGCATCCAGGACCAGGTCAGTATCGGCAAAGCCAATTTCCAGGGTTTCGGCTGCGCGACCTG
>MGUS01000036.1:753-5730 GCA_001800085.1 Elusimicrobia bacterium RIFCSPLOWO2_01_FULL_60_11
ATGGTAGGATTCCGCAAATCCTCGGAATGGCTCGACCTCTGGCTGAGCAGCCCCGAATCCTGGAAGCACAACACGCTCATGCCCAATTTTTATCTTAAGGAACCCGCCCGCAAGTCCCTCGTGGCCTATCTGGCCTCCTTAAAAGGAGAGGCCTACGCGGACGGCCATGCTCCCTGGAACGACCCGGCGCTCGAAGGCGACATGGTCAAGAAGGGGCAAGTCATTTTCACCCACGCGGGCTGCGCGGGCTGCCATGGCGTCGGCGGCCAAGGCGGCTATCCCAATAACAATGTCGCGGGGGGGCTCATCCCTTCGCTCATCCAGGCATCGGACGGCTATTCCAAAGAGGAGTTGGCCGAAAAGATAATCCGGGGAGTCCCCCAATCGGTGCCGGCGGACCCCAAAGCGCCGCCTCCCATGCTCCACATGCCAACCTGGGGCGAGAAGTTCTCCATCGAAGAGGTCCAGGCGCTCGTGGAATATATATATTCCCTGAACCCGCACAAAGAGGAGGCCTGGTGATGCCGCTCACATTGGCGCGCTTTTCCATCCTCACGGCTTTCTGCACATTCCTGCTTTTGATCGCGGGGGCCCTGGTCACTTCCCTCGGCTCGGGGCTGGCCGTGCCCGACTGGCCGCTTTCATTCGGGCAGTTCTTTCCGCGCATGGAAGGCGGCGTGTTCTATGAGCATGGCCACCGCATGATCGCGGGCACGGTGGGCCTCATGACTTTGGTCCTCACCGCCTGGCTCTGGGCGAGCGAGACGCGGCGCTGGCTCTGCTGGCTGGGCACATTCGCGGCTCTGGCCGTTGTCGCTCAAGCGGCGTTGGGGGGCTTGACCGTTCTCTTTAAACTCCCGCCTCAGATCTCCATAGCCCATGCCATATTGGCCCAGACATTCTTCTGCCTGACCGTGTCCCTCGCGTTCTTCATGAACCGGGAAGCGGGGTCATCGACCATGGCTTTCAGGATGGACGCTTCGGGGATCCTTTCGGTCTCGATGACGGCGCTGCTTTTCATCCAGCTCACCTTGGGCGCGGCCCTGCGCCACATCGGGTCTTCTTCCTACCTGGTTCTGCACGCCTCGGTCGCGGGGCTGGCGGCGGCCTTGAGTTTCACGCTTCTTTTTAGGGAACGGGGCGGGGATCTTTTCCGTCCGGCCCTGGCCGTCGCTTCTCTCATCCTGGTCCAGGCCTGCCTGGGCGCGCTCTCCGTCTTTCCCGCTTTCGTCCCGCTCGATCTGAGCTGGGCTGCCCGCACCCTCGTGGCCACCTCTCACGTGGCGCTTGGAGCCGTCATCCTCGCGTCTTCTCTTTACATCACCTTAAGGAGCATGGCGAAAGCATGAATTCCAACTACGGCTGGTGGCTGCCGGTGGCCGCTTCTTCATACGCGGGCAGGATCGACGGTTCCCTGGCCATCCTCCACTGGGCCATGGTCATCATCTTCGGTCTCTGGGCCGTCTATATGGCCTACTGCCTCATCCGCTACCGCAGTTCAGCCAGCCCGCGCGCCGATTATCATTTCACGGAAAGCATGAAGGCCTTGACGCCGGACGTCGTCATCCTCGTCTTCGAGGTCTGGCTGATCTTCTTCGTGGGCGTTCCCATCTGGGCCCATATCCGCGAGGACCTGCCCAAGCCGCCGGAAGCTGTGACGGTCGGCGTCACGGCCGAACAGTTCGCCTGGACCGCGCATTACCCCGGCGCTGACGGCCAGTTCGGGAAGCAGGACATCCGCCTTGTGAACGCCGGCAATCCCCTGGGGCTGGACCCCGCCGATACGGCGGGACAGGACGACGTCGTTTCCGTGAACACCCTGGTATTGCCCGTGGGCAAGCGCGTGCTCATCAACCTTTCCGCCAAGGACGTCATCCACAGTTTCTTTGTCCCCGAATTCCGCATCAAGCAAGACGCCGTGCCGGGCATGAGGATCAAGCTCTGGGTGGAACCCACGCTGGAAGGGAAGTTCGAACTGGGCTGCGCCCAGCTCTGCGGCACGGGTCATTACCGCATGAGAGCGGACGTTTTGGTCAAGAGCGCCGAAGAGTATCAGAAATGGCTGGACGCGCAGAAGAAGGGGATCTAATGGAAAGGGTTGAAACATTCTGGAGCAAATATGTTTTCTCCCTGGACCATAAGGTCATAGGCATCCAGTACATGATCACATCGCTCCTGTTCCTTCTTTTCGGATTTTCATTGGTCCTGCTCATGCGCTGGCAATTGGCTTACCCGGGGCACCCCATCCCTCTCATCGGCCGGTTCCTTCCGGACTTCATCGCGGCGGGAGGCATCATGCACCCGGCGGCCTACAACACCCTGGGCGCCATGCACGGCACCATCATGATATTCCTGGGCATCGTTCCCCTGGGCGTGGGCGCTTTCGGGAACTATATCCTCCCGCTCCAGATCGGAGCCAGGGACATGGCTTTCCCGAGGATCAACATGCTTTCTTATTGGAACTATTTCGCGGGCGGCGTCCTGATGCTTATGAGTTTTGTCCTGCCCGGAGGCGCCGCCCAGTCCGGCTGGACCTCTTATGCCCCGCTTTCGATCGTATCCCCCGGCCAGACGGTCTGGCTCATCGCCATGACATTCCTGATCACGTCCTCGCTCCTGGGTTCCATCAACTTCATCGTCACCACCTTGAACCTGCGGGCGCCGGGCCTGACATTCTCCCGCCTGCCCCTCTTCGTCTGGGCGCAGTTCATCACGGCCATCATCCTGCTCTTCGCGTTCCCGGTCCTCCAGGCCGCGGCCATCCTTCAGCTTCTGGACCGCGTGGCGGGCACAAGCTTCTATCTGCCCACGGACCTGATCGTGGGGGGCAACATATTGGACAACGCCGGCGGGGGGAGCGTGCTCCTCTGGCAGCACCTCTTCTGGTTCCTGGCGCACCCGGAAGTGTATGTCCTTCTTCTTCCCGCCATGGGCATCGTGGCCGAGATCCTGGCCAACGGCACGCGCAAGCCCATCTTCGGCTATAAGGAAATCGCTGGCTCCTTCGCCTTCATCGCCTTCCTTTCCTTCATCGTCTGGGCCCATCACATGTTCGTGAGCGGGTTGAAGACCAAGTTGAGTTATCTCTTCATGACCACCACCATGATCATTTCCGTGCCTTCCGTCGCCATCCTCACCTGCTTCCTGTTGAGTTTGAAAGGCGCCTCCATCCGTTACCGCCTTCCCATGCTTTTCGCGCTGGCGTTCCTGCCCCTCTTCGGCATCGGAGGCCTGACCGGCCTGCCCCTGGGATTCACGCCCACGGATGTCTATCTTCATGACACCTACTACGTCATCGGGCATTTTCACTATGTCGTGGTGACGGGGTCCATGATCGCGCTCATGGGCGGCATCTATTACTGGTTCCCGAAGATGTTCGGGCGCAAGATGAACGAGAAGTGGGGTCATGTCCACTTCTGGGGCACGGTCATCGCGATGAATGGGGTCTTCTTCCCCATGTTCATCCAGGGCATGGCCGGGGTGCAGAGGCGGCTCTATGACCCCACGGTGCAGGCCCACAACCTGGCGGTGCAGCCGTTGAATATCCTGATGACGGCCTCCGCCTTCATCCTGCTTCTCTTCCAGATCCCTTTCATCTGGAATTTCTTCCACAGCATCTTCAAGGGTGAGAAGACCGAGGAGAACCCCTGGCAGGCCACGACGCTCGAATGGGCCTGCCCTTCCCCGCCTCTCCCGCACCGCAATTTCGACAAGGAACCGGTCGTGCGCCGCGGGCCCTATGAGTACAGCGTGCCCGGCCGGGGCGAGGATTTTTGGCCCCAGGACAAGCCATGAGCGACTCTCACGCGATGGCGGACACGAACACCGGGATCCCCAGCGGAAAGCTGGGGATGTGGGTCTTTTTGGCCTCCGAAGTGATGCTTTTCGGCGGCTTCATCAGTTCTTATGTCATCCTGCGCACGGGCAGCACCAACTTCGTCGTTCCGGGCAAGGAGATGCTGGGCGTGCCCCTGGCCATGGTCAACACCTTCGTCCTCATCACCAGCTCGGTCACGATGGTGCTGGCCTTGGACGCCATCGAGAAGGGGAATGTGAAGGGGCTCATCCGAAACCTCATCTTCACCCTCATCCTGGCCGCCTGCTTCCTGGGCATCAAGTCCTATGAATATCCCCACAAGTGGCACGAAGGCATCACGATATCTTCCGGGCTTTTCGGGTCCTTCTACTACACCCTGACCGGGCTCCACATGCTCCACGTCGTGGGGGGAATGGCCTACATGGGCTACCTTCTGCGCAATGCCCTCGCCGGGCGCTACACGGTACAGTCGCACGCCCGCGTGGAATACGCCGGGCTCTACTGGCACTTCGTCGATTTGGTCTGGGTCATCCTATTCCCCATCTTCTACCTCTTATGAACGCCGAAGCGGGGCATAGATCCATGCGCAACGTATATCTCGCGGTCTTCGCCGCATTGGCCGTATTGACAGCGGTCACCGTGGGCGCCTCTTACATGCACCTGGCGCGCCCTCAGGCCATCGCGGTGGGCGTATGCATCGCCGCGGTCAAAGTATCGCTCATCGTTTTCTTCTTCATGCACATGAAATTCGAGGGCAGGATCATCCGCTGGCTGATGGTGGCCGCCCTTTTTTTCGCCCTCATCCTCCTCTTCTTCATCCTCCCCGACCTGGGCTGGTCCTGCGCGGTCTGTTTCGGCGGGGAAGGAAGCCCCATGATCCAGGGTTTCACTTGGGGGATCGCCGTCCTCCTGTCCCTGCCCGCCCTCCTCTTCGGCGCATTCGCTTTTTTCATCATCAGATCCATCCGCAGGAAAAATGAACTCACTCGGGATCACTCTACCGCGATATAGGGCCGCCCGGCGCCTGGCTGATTTCTGGGAACTTTCCAAGCCCGGCATCGCGGGAGCGGTGATGCTCACCGCTTTCTTCGGATTCCTTCTCGGCAGCCCATCGGGCGGCATCCGCTGGGGAGTCCTCTTCCACACGCTCCTGGGCACGG
>MGUS01000036.1:5741-13250 GCA_001800085.1 Elusimicrobia bacterium RIFCSPLOWO2_01_FULL_60_11
CGGACGCTTTGATGGAGAGGACGAAGGGCCGGCCTATCCCCTCGGGAAGGGTGGCGCCGCACGAGGCGTTCCTGCTCGGCGCTTTTTCGGCCGGCCTCGGCATCGTGCACCTCTGCCTATCCGTGGGGATGCTTCCCGGTTTCCTTTCGGCCCTGACCGTCGTCCTCTACCTGGTCTTCTACACGCCCGCCAAGGTCAAATCCCCTTTCTGTTCCGTCGTGGGCGCCGTTTCGGGCGCGCTCCCGCCCCTGATCGGCTTTTCCGCCGCCTCCGGCGAGCTCACGGCCGGGGCCTGGTCGCTTTTCGCCATACTTTTTCTCTGGCAGTTCCCTCACCTCATCTCCCTGTCTTGGCTCTACCGCAAAGACAATGAGAGGGCGGGGATGAAGATGCTTCCCCGGGGCGGAAGATTCGCGCTCGCGTCGGCCCTTCTGCTTTTTGCCGCTGGTTTTCTTCCCTATTTTCTCGGGCTTTCCGGGCCCCTCTATCTGCTTCCCTCGGCCGCTCTGAGCGGTCTCTATCTCTACAAGTCCGCGCGTTTCAACGGTTCCGCGGACACGGTATCCGCCCGGGGGCTGTTCCTGACGAGCATCGCCTACATGCCGCTTCTTCTGGCGTCCATCCTCATCGGACATTGGGGGTTGCCGTCCCTCCTGCCGTAAAGATCCGGAACCTTTCTTTCCGCTACCGCAAGTCCTCCGAGGACGCTCTTAAGCAGGTGACGCTTGAAGTGGAGCGGGGGGAGATCTTCGGCCTCCTGGGCCCCAACGGCGGTGGCAAGACCACCCTTTTTAAGATCCTCTCCACCGCGTATCCCTGCCGTCCCGCTGAAGCCGAGATCCTGGGCCTGGACCTGGCGGCCGCTCCGGGCGAAGTCCGCCGCAAGATCGGCTTCGTGTTCCAGTCGCCCAGCTTGGACAAAAAGCTCACCGTGTCGGAGAATCTGAGGCACCACGGCCGCCTCTACGGCCTCTCCGGCCGCGTCCTTGAGAAAAAAATAGGGGACATCCTTGAAAAGGTATCGCTTTCACCCCGTTCCAATGAACTTGTGGAGATCCTTTCCGGCGGCCTGGCAAGGCGCGTCGAGATCGCGAAGGGTCTGCTCCATTCCCCTGAAGTCCTTTTGATGGATGAGCCCACCACGGGTCTGGATCCCGGCGCGCGCATGGATTTCTGGCGCCATATCGAAGACATCCGAAGTTCGGGAGTGACGATCCTGGTCACCACTCACCTGATGGAGGAGGCCGAAAAATGCGGGCGCCTGGCCATCTTGAACGAAGGCCGGGTGGTGGCTCTCGGGAGTCCGGCATCCTTGAAGGGCGAGATCGAGGGAGAAGTGGTCACGGTGGAGGCCAAGAACGCGGAGGCCTTTGCCCGAGAGGTCCGGGGGAGGGGGGACGTCCTGTCCGTAAATGTCTCCGGCCGAACCTTGGAGGACGTTTTTGTCAAGAAGACGGGGCACACATTCTGGGGGAACGGGAAATGATCCTGGCCGCGGCCACTCTGGGACAAAGGGAACTCGTCCGGTTCTTCCGCCAGAAGAACCGCGTCATCGGCGCGCTCGCGCCGCCTCTCATCTTCTGGCTCCTCCTCGGCATGGGGTTCTCTGGGTCTTTCCGCCACGAAGGGTCCTTGAGCTACCTTCAGTATTTCTTCCCCGGGACCGTCGTCATGGTCGTGCTCTTCGCGGCCATCTTCTCGACCATCTCCATCATCGAGGACAGAAAGGAAGGGTTCCTTCAGTCCGTGCTCGTGTCTCCCGCACCCCGGGCGTCCATCGCCCTGGGAAAGATCTGGGGCGGCTCGGCCATCGCTTTCCTTCACGCGGTCTTCTTCCTCCTGCTCTCTCCCTGGATCGGGGCCCATCTGACCCCGGCGGGCGCCCTTTACGGGGCCGCGATCCTTGCCGGGATCTCTTTCGGCCTTACGGCTCTCGGGTTCTTGATCGCCTGGCGCATGGACAGCACCCAGGGTTTTCACTCGGTGATGAACCTTTTTCTCATGCCGCTCTGGTTCCTCTCGGGAGCCGTGTTCCCCGTGGCCACGGCGCCCGCCTGGCTCAAGGGCCTGATGATGGCCAACCCCCTGACCTACGGCGTGGAGGCCCTGCGGTCCGCGTTGTTCCCCCCGGCGGCGCCCTCGGCGGCCTCTCCCGTTCTCTGCCTTTCCATCATCCTCGCTTTCGCCGCCGTCATGTTCATCCTGTCCGTCTTCGTCTGCGCGAGGCAGGAGGCGCCCTGAACCATGGCTGAAAAGAGGAGCTACAGGATCGAAGACCTCACCTTCGACGAGATCAACGCCGTCCTGCATCACAAGTGGCACTTGAGCGAGCAGTTGGGGCGGGACGTGGGGATCGAGTTCTCCGTCAAGGATTTCTTCGACCATCACGCGGCCGGATGGCAGAAGACGCAGATCGAAGCCGACCTGGCCGCTCAGAAAGATGAGATCATGAAGCACAAGTGGTTTCTCTCTCAGAAACTGGGGCACGACGTGGGCACCACGGCCGCGGCCATCGATTGGGTGAAGAGCGGCTACGCCGAGCACTGGCGCGACCGCACCGGCCCTTACAAGAACAGGAAATGAAGTCATTCATCCTGCTTTTCGCCGTCTCCTCGCTTCCCAATTACGGAGCGGTGGGGACATTCGCGCTCCGGGACCAATCGGGAAAGCCCTTCACCGAAAAGAACATGGAGGGAAAGGCCTGGGTCATCGACTTCATATTCACGCGCTGCGGCGGCCCCTGTCCCATACTCACGCGCCGTATGAAGGAGATCCAGGACGGACTTCCCGCGGGAGCGGGCCTGCTCTCCATCACGGTGGACCCGGACCATGACACCCCCGAAGTCCTCTCGGAATACGCGGCGCGCTTCGGCGCGGACCCTGACCACTGGTCCTTCCTCACGGGCAAGAAGGAGGACGTTTACCGCCTCATTCAAAATCAGCTCCTCAACACCGCGGCCAAAAACCCGGACGCCGCGTCCGTCGGCGAATCCTTCATCCATTCCCAGAGGTTCGTTCTCGTGGGTCCCGGCGGGAACATCCGGGGTTTCTACGACGGGGACGACGCTTCGACGCCGCGACATATCATGAGGGATCTAAGGACTCTGCAGAGTTCGGACGACTCGGTCCCCCGCGTGAACGCGCTCTTGAACATGACGAGCGCTTTCTTCCTGCTCTCGGGCTATTTCTTCATCCGCTTGAAAAGGGTGGCCGCTCACAAAGTCTCCATGGGGCTGGCTTTCCTGGCGTCTTCGGTTTTCCTGGTGAACTACATCCGCTATCACCTGACCGCGGGTTCCGTGCCCTTTGCCGGGGAGGGAGCGCTGCGGACACTCTACTTCGCCATCCTTATATCCCACAGCATTCTGGCGGTCGCTGTCGTGCCCCTGGCCCTGACGACACTTTACCGGGCGCTCAAGGGGGATTTTGAGGCCCACAAGAAGATCGCGCGCTGGACATTCCCCATATGGCTCTATGTGTCGGTGACGGGGGTTGTGGTGTATTATATGTTGTATGCATGAAAAAAGTGTCCCCTTCAAAAGGATGGTCTTCGTCTGCACGAATGTCCGTGAAGGCGAATCCGCCTGCGGCAACGCGGAACGGGGCGAGGCCTGCGGTTTCAATCTCGTGGAGAAACTGCGGGAGGAAGTGAAAACGCGGGGTCTCAAGGGGAAGATCCGCGTCGCCAAATCGGGCTGCATGGACCTCTGCAAACGCGGCCCCAACCTCATGGTGTTCGACGAGTCGGGCGCCTACAAGCTTTTTTCCGGGGTCACCCCCGAGGACCTCCCCGCCCTGGCCCAACGCTTTACAGAGCCGCTCTCTCCAAGTACTTAAAAGCCCCCGCGGCGTCGGCGCACACGTGGTAGAGATCCCGGTATCTGGACCGGGCGAATTCCTTTTTGAACATTTCCTCGAACATGTCCAGGAGGGGGGCGTAGTAGGATTTGGTGTTGATGATGACGATGGGCTTGGTGTGGTGGCCCAGCTGTTTTAAGGTCACGATCTCGAGCAGCTCTTCCAGGGTCCCGAAGCCCCCGGGCAGGATGATGAAGGCGTCGGAGCGCGTCTCCATCAGGGTCTTACGGTGGCGCAGGTCGTCGGTCACCACCAGTTCATGGTAGTTGTTGAACGGACGGACCTTCCCGTGCAGGACCTTGGGGATGATGCCCACGACCTTGCCGCCGCCCTTGTGCACCGTCCGCGCCAACTCGCCCATGAGCCCGATGTCGCTGCCACCGTAGACCAAAGTCAGCCCTCTCTTGGAGATCTCCCGCCCGAGCTCCGCGGCCGCCTCGTAATAGGCTTTGTCCACGCCGTCGCTGGAAGAGCAGAAGACGCAGACGCTTTTCCGATCTTGACGATTATCCATTCCAGAGGCTCTAGTATAGGTTTTTCCCCGCCTCCCCACAATCCGGTTTACAGGCGGGAAATAACATTGTACACTTTCCAATCATGCCCATGCCCTTGGCGGCGACCTGGAGCCTGGCTTTCATCTGCAACTACCGTTGCCCCTATTGTTTCATCCCCTGGAACGAATCGAAGATAGGAGTCCAGCATGCCCAGGTCACTGCGGAAAATTGGCTCGAATTTTGGGAGAGGATGTACGACGCTCACGGCAGTTTTTGGATCCATGTCGCAGGGGGTGAGCCATTTGTTTATCCGGGGATCGTGGACCTTCTGGCGCGGGTTTCCGAGCACCACAGCTTGTCCGTGTCGACCAACCTGTCCTGGAAGCCCGACATCCTTTATGGTAGACTTCCGCCGGGGAAAGTCGCATTCGGCCTGAGTTTCCATCCGCATTTCGTAGACTTCGAACGTTTCCTGTCTTCCGCCGTCGATCTGCAAAAGCACGGATACACGGTCACGGTGGCAGTCGTTGCGTACCCTCCTCTGTTCTCCAGATTGGAATCCTATCGGTTGGAATTCGAAGTACGGGATCTGGCCTATAACTTTCTGCCTTACCAGGGGAAGATCGGTGAGAAGAACTATCCGCAGGATTACACGAAGGATGAGAGAGATTTCCTCTATTTGAACACGGTCCAGGATCGATCGACCAGGGACCAGCAGATGAGGTCTAAGCCCACTTTAGGGCGTCTGTGCGCCGCAGGCCAAATGCGTTTTCGCGCCGATGCGGACGGCGTCATCTACCGCTGCGCTCCTTCCGTCAAACTGGGAGTCGGGCGGATGGGACATATCCAAGACCCCGATTTCAAGTTGCTCGAAGAACCGTCCCCGTGTCCCGCGGAATACTGCACTTGTCCGGAGGAGTACAGCTATCTTCTTGATCTGGGTTTGAACAAAGCGCTGGTGGTCGGTCGGAGGGTGAGAGATTCGAACTCCCGGTGAGTTGCCCCACACTGGTTTTCAAGACCAGCGCCTTAAACCACTCGGCCAACCCTCCTGACCGGTTCAATCTATCATTTTTGGCATGCCTCCGTCAAAATATTACCCTCGGAAAGCCATAATTCTATGTAAATTCATGTAAAGACGAGATTGAAAGATTCGCCAGCCCTGGGTATGCTTGAGGCAAGGAGAAATGACATGGTCCTCAAAATAGCGTTGATTGCCGGCCTGGGCTCGATCCTCGCCTTTGGATTCGGCCCCATGGCAGAAAAGGGCCCCAGGGACATAGAAGTGAACGGGGCTTCCTATCCCTTCAATGTCCCCAACGGGCTGAAGGAAGGATATATCGGCGAAACCCCCCAGATTTTAAGCGCCCAGTCCGTGTGGGAATTCAGGTTGAGGAACAGCGGCCCCAAGGAGCTCGCGAACATCCAGTTCAAACTGCCGTTCAGCGGGTTCTATCTCATCCGGGACGGCAACACGGCGCGCCAAGGGAGCGGCATGGCCAAGTTCAACCGCATGCTCGGGATCGAGCGCCTGCTCCCCGGCCAGTACCTGGTGGTCACGCTTTGGACGGCCGAAAAGCAGGACAAGGAATTCGAACAGAGCATCCGGGTGACATCGAATGAAGGGGTCCTGGATGTGGAGTACCCCATCGAGCCCAGCGGACTCCTGGCCTGGCTGGAGCGCAACAAAGCCCTGGTCGGCCTGTCATTGGTCGTGCTTATCTTGATGGTGGTGTTGTGAATCTGGGCCGTCTCGCAAATCTCATCTGCATCCTCTCCGCCACGCTGAGCGCGGCGCTCGATTACCTTCTTTTCAATTTCCTGTCTTAAATCCAATTCACTCGGCGGTAGAGCAGCTGTTACCTTCTCCTATTCCGGAGAGGGGGCTGCTCTTTTAGAGATTATGGCCTTGGTCGAGGGGATAAGTATTGCCGGATGTGAGCGTGACGGTGCAAAGATAGAGCGCGAGGAGGGCGAACTGCTCCACCGCCTCCTTGTCCGAAACGGGGAATTTGACGCGGGATCTCAGGCGGTAGGCGTCCCACTCTTTCTGCAAGACGTCGTCGGGCTTCAAGATGGGGCCCGGGGCTATGGCGTTCACGAATATGCCTTTGGGCGCGAGCTCCACGGCCAGGGCGCGCGTCAGGCCCTCCACGGCGTGCTTGGTGGCGACATAAGGGAGATATTTTGGGAAGATCCGTCCCAGGGTGGTGCGGTCGGCGACATTGATGATGTGCGAACCCCGGGGCATGCGGGGGGAGATGATGCGGGAAGGCCAGAACGTGCCGAGGATGTGGGCGTCGATGTTGGCGCGCCAGTCGGCGGGAGTGATGTCCTCGAAAGGGACGCTTTTGAAGACGGAAGCGAGGTTCAGGAGGATGTCGATCTTGGAGAAGGACTTGGAGGCCTGCCGGAGCGCGCGCTCGACGTCGGCGGGATTGGAAACGTCGGCCTGAACCATCATGGCCTTGCGGCCCAGGGACTTGGCTTCCTTTACGATTTCGGCGGCTTCATTTTGGGAGGATTTATAGCTGACGATCAGGTCGACGCCCTGCCGGGCCAGGGACCGCGCCACAGCCCGGCCGATCCTCTTGCCGCCCGTTATCCAGGCCGTCCGCCCGGACAGGTTTTTGAATGGCGTGTTATGAATTTGAAGAGAGGTTTTTCTGCGCACGGACCCAGTATATCAAATTAGGTCCGTTTTCTCCCATGAGCATCCAGGGGTTGATGGCGCGCCCGCCTTTCCATATCTCATAGTGGATGTGGCTGCCGGTGCTGGAGCCGGAAGAACCCATGAAAGCCAGGACCTGGCCGCGGTTGACCCTCTGGCCTTCCCTGGCCCAGACCTCGGAGTTATGGCCGTAGCAGCTTTGGAAGCCGTTGCCGTGATCGATGACGACCAGGTAGCCGTAGCCGCTTTTCCAGCCGGAAAAGACGACCGTGCCGGAAGCGGTGGCAAAGATGGGGGTGCCGGGAACATTGGTGATGTCGATGCCGCGGTGGAACTGCGCGCGGCCGTTGAAGGGGGAGGTTCTCCAGCCGAAACGCGAGGAGGCCGCGCCCTCGGCAGGCCAACCTTGGGGCATGGAAGCGGACTGGCCTTCATAGGATTCGGTGAACTTGGAGAGGCGAACCAGGTTCCTTTTGCCTATGGCTT
>MGUS01000036.1:13297-21537 GCA_001800085.1 Elusimicrobia bacterium RIFCSPLOWO2_01_FULL_60_11
GCGCCGGAAAAGAGAAGGGCCCAGACCAGGATGGAAGGCCCGGAAGTCCAGCGTTTTAACGGCTTGATTGATTTGACCATGCTATATTTTACAATATCGAGGATGCATTAGTCCTAAACTTTATGTAAAACTTGTGTAACAGTTGAGTCAAATACGTTTAAAACGTGTTTATTTTACAGATGGAAGTGATTTTAGGGCCATTTCCAGAGCCAGGACGGCCTCTTCCTTGAGGAAAGTCCCGTCTAACCTGCGTTTCTGGCGGTCGGCCACCTGCCGGACGGCGGCCTTGCGGGCTTCATCGGCGTTCAAGTTGACTTCAGGGGTGGTCCAACCCTTCTCGGCTTCCCATAGGAGTTCGCCGGTCTTGGAATCGAGGATCTTGAGGTTGATCTTGACCGTCTTCTTTCTATAAAAGCCCAGGGGCAGGTCCTGAAAAGAGAGGACGTTCCCGTAAAGGAGCCCATCGGCGGCCAGGGCCTTGCCCAGGTTTTGAGGGGTGGCGCTGCCCAGCTGGCCCCCGTCCGTGATCCCGAACCTCTCCTTGAGGACTTCGTCCACCAGCGAAGAGTCCAACGGGGCATAGCCGTGTCTGGGGAGGACTTCGATCAGGGCCTTGCGCACCCAGCCGGGGGCTTCGATGTCGTTGGTCTCGTTCGTGAACGGCAGGACGGCCAGGGCCCGCGGGGGAGTGAAGTCCTTGATGATGTAACCGGGCCCGGCGGCGCAGCCCGCGAGGAGTACTGCGAGCCAGATATGCCGCCCGCTCATTGGGGCGGGGGCGGTTCTTCCTTGCGCAGGCGCTGGGCGTATTCTTCGCGGTAGATCTGGACGAAGGCGAGGATGAGGGCCACGATCAGAGGCCCGAAGAATATCCCCATGGGCCCGTAGACCTTGATGCCGCCCACGAGGCCCAGAAAGACCGACAGGAAAGGCAGGCGGGTGCGGTCCCCGATCAGGACAGGCCGCAGGAAGTTGTCCGCCAGGCTCACGACGAAGAATCCCCAGAGGAAGATGAAGAGCGCCTTCATGTAGAAGCCCGTCACCGCGTAGAAAACGACCGTGCTGACCCAGACGATGCCGGCTCCGATGATGGGCACGATGGCGAACAGCGAGGTGAGGAACCCGAGCAAAATGGGCGAAGGCGCGCGCGCCATGGCGAACCCCACCCAGGCCAGGAAGCCCTGGACGAAGGCCACGATCACCACGCCCCGCACGACCGCGGTGAGGGTGATGTAGAGCTGGTGGGCGATGTGGTCCTTGTGCTTTTCGTCCATCGGGATCAGGTCCTTGAGCTTGCGAAAGAAACTGGGGCCGTCCCGGAATATGAAGAAGATCGTGGTGGTCATCACGACGATGTTGGCGAAGAGGGAGACGGCGTTGCGCGGCAGCGCGCGGCTGGCCGAGACCAGGGAATTGGCGGCCGTGTCCATGCTTTCCAGGACGAAGGCGCGCAGGTTGATGCCGGAAAGCTTGACCGCGGCGTGGAGGCGGGTCTCTATGGCGTTCAAAATGGAGTTGTCCGAAATGCTTTCCCCCTGGCGCCAGCTTTCCAGGGTGTTGGCGAAGTGGGAGATCAGCGGGTAGGCCTGCCTGATCTCCTGGTAAAGCAGCCAGCTGATGAGGATGAGGGGCACGACGATCACGGTCAGAAGGACGGCCGTGCTCACCCCGGCCGAAAGGTTGGGTTTTTCCCGGCCGATCATGTGGATGGAGATCCTATGGATGGGCCAGAAGATGAGGGAAAGGATGATGGCGCCGAAGAGGCCGGTGTAGAAGGGCGAAAGGATGCGCAGCACCTGGAAAAGAAGGAAGACGGAAACGGCGATGAAGAAGAACAGGAAAAGCTGTTTTTTGTTCATGGGTGGCCCTTTCCCTCCTCGGCGGCGTCATGCTCGTCCTTGATGTCTCCCACGATCCTCTCGATGAGGTTCTCCAGGGTGACCAGCCCCACGATCTTCTTGTTCTCGTCCTGCACGAGGGCCATGTGGAGGCGCTGTTTCTGGAAGAGTTTCAAAAGGTCCTGCGCCTGGGTGGTCTCCAGCACGAAGACCGCGGGGCGGATCAGGTCCTGGAGGATGACGGCCTGGCCCAAGCTCAAGATGTAGATCAGGTCCTTCATGTGAAGGATGCCCGCCACCTTGTCCAAGGTGCCCTGGTAGACGGGCACGCGGGTGAAGCCCTCCTCAGGGACCTTGCTCAGCAGGTCCTCGCGGGATATGCCGATGTCGACGGCGAAGATCTGGTTGCGGGGGATCATGACGTCCTTGATCTGGAGATTGGAGAAGTCGAAGACCTTGGGGATCATCTGCTGTTCGGCCTGGTCGAATATGCCGTGGGTGCCGCCTTCCATGATCATGAACCGTATCTCTTCTTCGGAGGCGAACATCTCCTTGGGGATCTTCTTCCTTCCGAGGACGAAAAGGACCGCGCGGGTGCTCTCGGCGAGGACCCACACGAGGGGGCGGGCCGCCTTGGAAAGCCAGTGGATGGGGAAAGCCACGCGCACGGCCATGTTCTCCCTGGAGATGAGCGCGAGTGATTTGGGCACCAGTTCCCCGATGACGAGCGAAAGGTAGGTGATGGGCAGCACCACCAGGGCGATGGCCAGGGCATGGGACCAGCGGGAGAGTTGTGGGATGGCGTCAAGGCGGGGTTTCAAGAACTCGATGGCGGCGGCGCCCCCCAAGGCCGATGCCAGGGCTCCCACCAGGGTGACCACGATCTGCACGGTGGCCAGAAAGACCTCCGGCTCCTTGAGCCAGGCGGAAACGACCCTGGCTCCCCGCCGGCCCTCCTTTTCCATCTGTCCCACGCGGCTGCGGCGGGAAGAGACGACCGCGATCTCGGAGCCCGCAAAAAAACCGTTGACCAGGATGAGGAGGAATATGAAGACGGCTTCGAACCAGAGAGAGGAAGCGGTGATATCCAATGTTCAAATTATCCGATATATAACCGTCCGCGTCAACTCTTCGGTCTGCTTGACACCGTCGAAAATCTCGGTTATAATCTCTTCAGCGTCGATGAAAACAGGAAAAATCGTTCTTTTAAGGCCTCCCATGACCGTTCCCAGGTGGGCCCATGTTTCGCCCATCTGCCCTCCATTAGGCCTGGCCTATGTGGCCTCCTCCATCCAGAAAGCCGGTTACTCCGTTAAATGCGTGGACGCCATCGGCGACGCCCCCTTCACCCGCTATGTCCTTGAGAACCCGAATTTTTTGAGTTACGGTCTTTCCACCGCGGACATCGTGGAGCGCGTGGGCGAGTGCGACGTCCTGGGTATCTCCGCCATGTTCTCTCACGACTGGCCCCTGGCCAAATCCGTCGTCCAAGCCGTCCGCAAGAAGAACCCCAAGGCCGTCGTCATCGGCGGGGGGGAGCATTTCAATGCCGTGCCCGAATTCTGCCTCGAGGATTGCCCCGAGATGGACATCAGCGTCATGGGCGAAGGCGAAGAGACCGCGGTCGACATCTTGAAACAGTTGGATGGCGGCGGCCATCTGCAGGATGTGCCGGGCATCGTTTTCCGCCACGACGGCAAAGCCGTTCGCAACATGCCCCGCCCCCGCATCGCCGACCTGGGAAGCATCCCCAGGCCCGCCTGGGAGCTGTTCCCCCTGGAGAACTACCTGGCCAACGGCCTGGGCTACGGCGTCAACCCGGGCAGGACGGTGCCCATCCTCGCCTCCCGCGGCTGTCCCTTTGAGTGCACTTTCTGCTCGAGCCCCCAGATGTGGACCACGAAATGGCAGGCCCGCCCTCTCGAGGACGTCATCGAGGAGATGCAGTACTACATCGACCATTACGGCGCGCAGAATTTCGACCTCTACGATCTCACGGCCATCGTCAAGAAGGACTGGCTCGTGGCTTTCTGCAAGCGCATACTCGAGCTCAAGTGGAACATCACCTGGCAGATGCCTTCGGGCACGCGCTCCGAGGCGCTCGACGAAGAATCGCTTCATCTGATGTTCCTCTCCGGGCAGAAGAACATCAGCTACGCCCCCGAGTCCGGCTCGCCCGCCACGCTCAAGCGCATCAAGAAGAAGATATCCCTGGACAAGATGGCCGAATCCGTCCGCGCCGCGCTCAAGGAAGGCATCAACGTCAAGCTCAACATCATCATGGGCTTCCCGCACGAGACGACGAAGGAGCTTTGGGAGACCATCGGGTTCCTGGTGCGCATGGCGGCGCTCGGCGTGCACGACGCCTATGTCGCCTGCTTCTCTCCCTATCCCGGCTCGGAGCTTTTCAAGGGGCTGGAAGCCGAAGGCAAGATCACGAAGATGGACTCCGAATATTTCCTCATGCTCACCAGCTACAGCGACCTGCGCTATTCCTATTCATACTCGCCGCACCTCTCCAACCGCAAGCTCACCGTTTACCGCCTGGGCGGCATGGCGCTCTTTTACGCCGTCAGCTATCTCACGCGCCCGGCGCGCCTCCTCAAGGTCCTTGTGAACCTCATCCAGGGCAAGGAAGAGTCCCGCCTCGACCTCGCCCTCCACAACATCAAGGACAGGATCTTCTCCAAGAAGATCCAGCTTGACGATGCGTCCGTTCCCGGCGCCAAAAGCGCCAAATCCTTCCAGCGCACGTAGATCTTCTCAGCGGGACTTGAAGCTTGATTTTAAAATCTCGAAAATTTAGAATACCTGGAACTTGAAGATCCTCCTGACAGGCTGCGCCGGAATGGTCGGAACAGAATTCACACGGCAGTTCCCCAAAGACCCCGCCTTCGAGTATCTGCCTCTGCCCGAGTTCGATGTCACGCAGAAGGACAATGTCCGCGAGATCTTCCGGACTTTGCGGCCCGCGGTCGTGGTCCATCTGGCCGCCATCACGGACGTGGACGGCTGTGAAAAGAACCCGGCGGATTGCCTGAAAGTGAATGTGGAAGCCACCCGCACCGTGGCGAATGCGTCCCAAGCCATCGGGGCCCTCATGGTCTACCCGTCCACGTTCTACATCTATCCGGGAGAGAAGGACTCTCCTTATGACGAGAGATATGACGCCATCGACCCGAAAAAGATCGTCGGGGTCTATTCCAGGAGCAAATGGGAAGGCGAAGAAGCGGTCCGAAGCGTCAAAGATCTGAAGCACCTCATCGTCCGGTTCGGCGCGCTCTTCGGCGGGGGCAGCCGGGATAAAAAATTCGTGGCCAAGGTGATCGGGCTGGTCAAGTCCGGCCAAAAAACGATCCAGATGGTGAACGACCGCGTGATCCAGCCCACCTATGTGAAGGACACGGTCTTGAACCTGATGGCGGTCATCCGACAGGGGGGGGCCGGCACTTTCAACATGGTCGGCAAAGGGCAGGCCACCTATTTTGAATATGCCCGGGCCATTCTGGAGTTCAGCGGCGTCCACGGGGTGGAAGTTGTCCCCATCGCCTCGCAGGATTTCAAGGAGAACGCTCCGCGGCCGAAGAATCTGACGGCCGTCAACGGCCGTCTCGCCGAGCTGGGCTGGGACAGGATGAGGGACTGGAAGGTCGCTCTCAAAGAATATCTGGAAGATTACAAAGAGGAACTTTGGAATGAAAAGGTACGGGTGAATTGATGCGCGTTCAATATGCGGGAGCCATTTTCGACGAACGGGAAAAAAAGGCCGTGGCCCAGGTCCTGGATGAGGGATGGCTGGGCGTGGCCAAGCAGGGGCGTGAATTCGAGGCCGAACTGGCCAAGTTCCTGGGCACCCGGTTCTGCCACCTGACCAACTCCGGGAGTTCCGCCTCCCTCCTGGCTTTTGAAGCCCTTCAGCTGCCGCCCGGCTCCAAAGTGCTCACCACCGCCTGCGGTTTTCCCACGACTTTGAACCCCATCCTTCAGAAAGGCTGCCTGCCCGTCTTCATGGACGTGGACCTGGAGACCTTGAACCCGGATTTCGGCCTGATCGAGGCGACCGTCAAGGAAAAGAAGATCGCGGCCATCTTCATCGCGCATACGCTGGGCAACCCCAATCCCATGGACAAGATCATGAAGCTCGCCAATGAGAACAAGATCTGGGTGATCGAAGACAACTGCGACGGGCTGGGCAGCGATTATCAGGGCAGGAAGACCGGCTCCTGGGCGCACCTCTCCACGCTTTCCATGTATCCCGCCCATCATATCACCAGCGGCGGCGAAGGCGGAGCGGTCTTCACCAACGACGGACGCTTTTCCCGCCTGGTGCGCAGCTTCAGGAACTGGGGGCGGGACTGCTGGTGCGAGGAGAATTGGGAGCCGGCCTGCTCCAACCGCTTCTCATATCGCCTGACCGACGGCACTCTCTATGACCACAAGTATCTCTTCACCCAGATCGGCTACAACCTGAAGATGACCGAGATGCAGGCGGCATTCGGGCGCGTCCAACTCACGCGGCTTCCCGGATTCATCCGGAAGCGGAGGGAGAATTTTTCCAAAATGATGGCCTTTCTCAAGAAGTGGGAATCCTTTTTCGTCCTTCCCAAGACCCTTCCCGGAGCCGATCCCTGCTGGTTCGCCCTGCCCCTGACCCTCCGTGACGGCGTTCCTTTCGACCGTTCCAAGATCCAGGAATTCCTGGAGAGCAAGGACGTGCAGACCCGCACCGTTTTCGGCGGGAACCTTCTGAAACAGCCGGCTTACGCGAAGATCCCGCACGAGACGGCGGGCGGCCTGAAGAATACGGAAAAGATCATGCACGATACGTTCTTCATAGGGGTCTATCCGGGCATCGGCGAACCGGAGATCGCCTATGTCCAGCAGGTCTTCGAGGAATTCCTCTCTAATTGTTAGTTTCCATCGTCATCTGCAACTATAACACCGCCGACTTCCTGGAGCGCTGTCTCCGGAGCGTCCTGTCCCTTCAGGTTTCCTCTCCCATGGAAGTCATCGTGGTGGACAACCATTCCCCCGACCACAGCGTGGCCATGCTCAGGGAGAAGTTCCCGCAGATCCGCCTGATCGCCAACGCGGAGAACCGCTGGATGACGGGCGGCTACAACGACGGGATCAAGGCGAGCCGGGGGGATTTCATCTGCCTGCTGGAACCGGACACGGTCATCGATCCCTCCGCGGTGCAGAAGATGATCGATTTCATGCAGGAGCACCCGCGGTACGGCATGGTCTCCTGCAAGACTTTCCTGGGCGACGGCAGCATGGTCCGGGCTTGCTCCAAAGATTATCCCTACGCTCTGGCCCTTCTCAGCTACACGTTCCTCGGCAAGATCTTTTCGGGCAAAAAGCAGGCCATTCTGGCCGATTTCAGATACGGAGACTGGGACCGGATGGACACGCGCGAAGTCGAGGTCGTCTACGCTCACTGCATTTTGATCCGGAGGGCCGCTTATGAGGCCGCCGGCGCCTTTGATGAGACGTTCCGGCTCTACTATTCCGAGAACGACCTCTGCCGGCGTTACCGGGAAAAAGGATGGAGATCAGGGTATGTGGCCCAGGCCGAAGTCGTCCATCATGAGCGGCAGAGCGTGGCCCGCTCCGGCGTTCAGAGGATCGCGAAGATCTATCAGGAAGACATCCTCAGCTATTACCGGAAGTATCACGGCCCCGTCCCCGCGTTGTTCCTGGGAGCGCTCATCGGCGTCTCCAACCTGATCTACTCCGTGAAAGAAATGAAAGCCGCGCGGGTCTTGTCCACATTCCTCACGACTCCCAAGAATAACCGGGAGAACGTCACGAAACGATGACCTCGAACAGAAAGCTCGCCTGGATCCTCCTCCTGGCTCTTGCCGTCCGGTTCTTATATTTTAGGATCTCTCCCGAACGGTCTCTTGGCATCGACGACGCAAAATCCTGGGACGCCGTTGCCGCAAGCGTTGCGGCCGGACAGGGTTTTGTGGAAGAAGGCGGCCTGCCTACGACGCTCCGCCCGCCCGTGTATCCCCTGTTCTTAGCCGCCGTTTACCGCATCTTCGGCCACGACATCCCCGCAGCGAAATTCTTTCAGGTCTGGGTGAGCGCCCTGACCTGCTGGGTCGTTTTCTTTTTGGGAAAAATGTTCAAGGATGAAAAACTGGGGCTCGCGAGCGCCCTTTTTTGCGCGGTCTACCCGCCCCTCATCGTCTACAGCACCATCATCGCCTCGGAGACCCTTTTCATTTTTCTGGCCCTCCTTTCGTTCCTATTCTTGCTCAAAGGGTTGGCAAGCGGGTCTTTGAAGCATTATGCTTATTCGGGGGTCATTTTGGGGTTTGCGCACCTGTGCCGCCCGGTCCTGAGCTTTTATCCGTTCTTTGCGATCGCCCTGGCCGTCATCTTAAGGCGGGG
>MGUS01000036.1:21572-22095 GCA_001800085.1 Elusimicrobia bacterium RIFCSPLOWO2_01_FULL_60_11
CGATCTCGTTCCTCGTCGTCTCTCCCTGGACCGTCAGGAACCACCGCCTTTTAGGGGGATTCATGCTGGTCAACGGCGGCGCGGGCCAGGGCTTCTGGCTGGGAAGCCAGATCGAAACGGGCGGGCGCTACGTGCCCAGGGAGCATCCCTCCTATCGCCCTCTGGACTACTCTTTGAACGACGCCATCCTCTCGGAAAAGGCGAACTTTCAGGCCGGAGTCCAAAATATCAAAGCCAACCCCTGGGGGTATCTCCGCTTGACCGCGTGCAAATTCGTCCCGCAGTGGTTCGAGCCCGTGGGCGGAGTGAGTCTGAGGGGAAAGTCCGAAACGCTGTATGTCCTCCTCATGGCGCTCCACGCCGCTTTCATCCTTTTGTCATTCTGGGGGATGATGGCGGGCTGGGGCCTGCGGGAACGGACGTATCCTCTCTACGCCCTGCTTTTTTACTACGCGGTGTCCCACCTGGTCATATTCCCGATGCCGAGGTTCCGCCTGCCCTTTGAGCCGGTCCTCGCCATTTT
>MGUS01000036.1:22104-24022 GCA_001800085.1 Elusimicrobia bacterium RIFCSPLOWO2_01_FULL_60_11
GGTATATCCCGAGGGTGGGGAGGGAGAATTTCAAGGTCATAACCGACCGGCTGGTGCTTTCGGACCAGTTCGGCTATCTTGAATTTCCTTCGGCCAAATGGGCCCCCTCGAATCAGCAGAGGCTCTCGTTCTTCATGGGACGGCTCCATGCGTGCGACCTCGATTACGACGAGGTCATCGCGCAGTTCCGGTCGGGCTCCGTTGTCCGCCCCGCCGTCGTCCGAAAAAAGAAGACGCTCTATTTCTTCTTTGACCCCAAGAAACTGCTCCTCTCCCACATCCATAAAAAATGCTTGGCCCAGAAGAAGCCCTTCTTCGTGGATTATCCTTTCATCTACGATCAGACCAGCGCGGAGACCCATTTCATGATCCTGCAGATGTTGTCCGCCTTTCAAAAATGGAGCCAGGACTCCAGCGGCCTGTCCTATCCCGAATGGCCCCAGGACCTTTCCTTATTGTCCATCTTGAAACTCTTGATCGGGTGCGGTCTGCCCGCCATGGAGCTGGGCATTTTCACGGGCCCCTGGCCGAAACGCGCCAAGTCGCTGGTGTGCCTTTCCCACGACGTGGACGACCGGGTGGGCTACGACAACATGGAGATGCTTCTTAATGTAGAGAGAGGATTCGGCTACCGCGCCACTTACAACATCCCGGGGATGCGCTACGAGGTGGACATGGGATATCTGAAGTCCCTGGAGGAGGAAGGTTTCGAGATCGGCATCCATGGCTATAAGCACCGCAGCGAGACCCCCTTCCTCGAACCGGAGGTGATCGACGCCCGGCTGAAGGAGTCGATGGAGCGCTTCAAAGGGTTGAAGATCCAGGGTTACCGCTCCCCCGCGCTGCGCCGGACGGAGAGGTTGCTGAGCGGGCTTGAAAAATATTTCCAGTACGACTCGTCCGTGCCGGACACGGAGAACCACACGCAGTCAAGGGATTTCAACGGCTGTTCCATCCCCTATCCGTTCTTTGTGGGCTCCCTTCTGGAGATCCCCATCACCGTTCCGCAGGACGGCGTGCTCATGGCGCTGAAATATTCCCCTGAAAAGATATTGGAGACCTGGAAGACCAAGATCCTGTCCCTGAAGGACCAGGGAGCCCTCATCGTTCTGAACACCCATCCGGATCCCGTCTTTTCGGGCAAGCCCGCCATGGCCCGGATCTACGGGGAGCTTTTGAAGTTCATATCCAGGGACCGCGAACTCCATGTTTCGACGCTGGGAGAGCTGAACGGCTGGGTCCGGAAAAAATGCTCCGTCCGTTCTTCATCTTCAAGTCCGTCCCGCCCCGTCCAAAAAGCCGCTTAAAACCCCGTGAACGCTTCCCCGGAACTCCCTAAGCTCAGAGTCGTTTTCGCGACGGGTCCGCTCGTCTACAACAGCATGGTCGTGGAGCGGGTGATCCAGTCCGGGAAATTCACCGTCCCCGCGGTCATCCTGGGGGATTTCATCTATCCCAAGATGAGCCTCCTGCGGGGCGCCTGGACCGCCTATAAAAAATGCGGCTGGCAATATTTTATATTCAAAGTATTCGAGACCTGGATGATGAAATTGGCGCTGTTCGCCAAGGGGAGCCGCAGCCGCTATCACTTCTTCTCGCAGTTGTCCGGTCTTTATGGCGTGCCTTTCAAGGAGACCCGGAACCTGAACAGCCCCGAGATCATAGAGTTCTTGAAGGGCCTGAAGCCCGACGTCATCGTTTCGATGTTCGCCCAGAAGATCGGAGACGAGGTCATGAAGATCCCGAGATTGGGGGTGATCAACCTTCATCCGGGGCTCCTTCCCGAATACCGCTCCTTCGGGGGGTATTTTTGGCCCATGACCGATGATTTCGGCTCCTACGGCTACACCCTCCACTTCATCAATGACCAGATCGACGCGGGGGACATCATCCTCCGGAAGGCATTTCCCATCACTCC
>MGUS01000036.1:24321-25041 GCA_001800085.1 Elusimicrobia bacterium RIFCSPLOWO2_01_FULL_60_11
CTTAAAACCACCGTCGTCGTACTGGGCAGCAACTGCTTTTCAGGCAGCTACATGGTGGACGAACTCCTCGGCAATCCCGAATATTTCGTGGTTGGCATCAGCCGCTCCGCCGAAAAGAGCGCTCTCTACCTGCCCTATAAATCCCGCGATCTCACGAATTATGAGTTCTACCAGGTGGACATGCTCCGCCAGGCGGACAAGCTCATCGACTTGCTCGACCTGATCCGGCCCGAGATCATCATCAATTTTGCCGCCTTGAGCGAGGTGGCCGTCTCCAATTTCCGGCCCCTGGACTATTTTCAGACCAACTGCGTGAGTTTGGTGAACCTCTGCAACCAGCTGCGCACCCGCGAGTACGTGAAGAAATTCATCCAGATATCCACGGCCGAGCTCTATGGGGACTGCCCCAAGCCCGTGCTCGAGGAACACTGCCCCAACCCCACGACGCCTTACGCCGTTTCCAAGCACGCGGCGGACCAGTACTTGATGAGCATCCGCAAGGTCTTCGGTTTTCCGACCCTCCTGGTGCGCTCCACCAACGTCTACGGCAAGCACCAGCAGCTCTTTAAGATCATGCCCCGCACCGCCATCTTCTTGAAGAGCGGGCGCACGCTCGAACTGCACGGCAACGGCAAGATGGTGCGCTGCTTCCTCCACATCCGGGACCTGGTCAAGGGCGTGGCCGCCGTGGCGGCCAAAGGCAAGGTGGGGGACATCTAT
>MGUS01000036.1:25067-28247 GCA_001800085.1 Elusimicrobia bacterium RIFCSPLOWO2_01_FULL_60_11
GGTGCCCGTCGAAAGCCGTCCCGGGGCCGACGCCCGTTACCTCCTCGACTACGCCAAGTCCACCCGCGAACTCGGCTGGAAACCCACGGTCACTCTGGATCAGGGCCTGCAGGAAGTGATCGACTGGGTCGAGGACAAGTGGGAAGTCATCCAGAAAGAACCCCACATCTATATCCACAAACCTTAGTCGTGAGACGGGCATGAGTTCCCGCGCCTGCAACGTCGCCTTGGGCTGCCTGGTGGCCGTCCTCTTTGCCTTCTGCGTGGCGCGCTCGCGCCATGAACTGCGCTGGAGCGCCATCGCTTACGCGGACGCCGAGAACATCATCGCTGCCACGCACTTTGTGAAGGAAGGTTTTAAGGCCCACTATTTCCTCAATTACCACACTCCGGGCTACCTCGGCAAGGCCCGGCGCAATGTCTCCTCGCTGGGATATGACTCCCAATACCCGCCTTTCGGCGAGATTTTGAACGCCACCATCATCAGATACTTCGGGGAGGACCTTTTCGTCCTGCGGGTCACGGGGATCATATTTTCCTGCCTGGCGCTCCTTTTGTTTTACGGGGTCCTGGCGCGTTTCTTCGACAGGCAGGCCTCGCTTTTCGGGACGGCTTTCATCGCTCTTTCCGTTTCATTCTTGGACCATGCCGACGCCGTCTGCCTTGAGAATTTTTCCGAGACCTTCCGCTTCGGGGCCATGTTCCTGTTCCTTCTCGCCGAGGACCGCTTGAAAGCCGGGCGCAAAGCGGCCGCGGTCCTGCTTTTTTCCGGCGTCTGGGCCGTGACGTTCCTGGAGGCCATGAACTCCAACCACTATGTCGTTTTCATCCAGCTCTTCTTCCTGCTCTACTATTTCTTCCGCCGGCGCGCGCAGAAGTTCCCTTGGCGCAGGGTCTTGTTCCTGGCCTCGGCCGCCGTGACCGCGGGCGCGCTGCGGGTGGCGCAGAACGTGATGGCCTTGGGAGGGTGGGAAGCGCTCAGGCAGTTGACGGTCGACAGCCCGCTCTCCGGCGAAAAGACCGCCCCCTTGAACAAGGGCATCTTGAACTTCTTTTCGTTCTGGACTTATTTCGCCCGCATGCTGGAGGACGACATGGTAAGGTCCCACTTCGGGTTCGGATTTGCGCTGGTCTTTTTAGCCGCCGGCGCGGTCCTGTTGTATCCCGATCCCATGCGTGAGGCCGCGACGCTTCCGTCGAAGGACCGCGGCCTGTCTTATAAGCAGGCGATGCTTCTGCTCCTCATCCCATCGCTCTCCTGGTGGGCCATGTTCCCCAACCACGCCGCTTCCTTTTTCTGGATGCCCAAGCATCTCTGGCCTGTAATGGCTGCGGTCTTCGGGCTGGCTTTGAGCATGAGCGTCAACGCCTTGCGGGGAAAGGAAGCGGGCAGGGCATTGAAATGGGCTTCCGCTCTTGTGATCGCGGGTTGTCTTTGGACCCACGCGATCTTCGCCGGAAAATACTTGAAGGAATATCCCAACCTTATTTCTCCTCAGACGCGCACGCAGATGAGCGGTTGGGGGGAACTTGGGACCCAAGACATCGCCGAGCTGGTCGAAGTTTTCAAGGCTGTCCGTCAAAAGACCGCTTACGGGGACATCGTCTTGGTCGGGGATCTGAGCTTCCAAAATGCCGACAGTTTCTTTGCCTTCTACGCCATGCGCCGCCTGGACTTCGCGGGCTCCCTGGCGGAGTTTGAAGCCCAACTCAAAGACCTGCAGGAATACCGCCGCACCGGCGCGGAGAGATACAAGATCTTCGGTCCCCTGAAACTCTATGCCCTGGCCCGCAAAGACAGCGGCAGCGAGCTCTGGAAAGCCCTCAGATCCCGCTATCCGGAGAGCCGGGATCTGCCCCATTCCTGGGTGCTCTTCTCCCTGGATCCCCCGCCCAAAACTCGACGGTAGAATTGACAATTTCGAGAGTAACTGATATCCTTGAGAAATGGTGAATAGGTAAAATGGGAAGTCAAAGAAAGATCTATTTTGCCGACCTGACCCATACCGCGCAGGGGATCAGCGCTCCCACCTTCCCCTTGGGCATCAGCTATGTGATGAGCTACGCAAAGAAAGAATTAAGCCCGGATTTCGACCTTCGTTTGTTCAAATATCCTTCCGATCTGGCGGAAATCATCAAAAAAGATCCTCCGGATGTGATCTGTTTATCCAACTACAGCTGGAACAGGGAGATCGCGTATAAGATCAGCAGTTTGGCGAAGGCAAGCCATCCCGAACTGGTCGTGGTCTTCGGAGGGCCCAACTTCCCCGTTGACAGCGCTGAAAAGATCGATTTCCTGAAGAAGTATTCCGCCATCGATTTCTACATCGAGCTGGAAGGCGAATTGGGGTTCGTGGACCTCGTGCGGAGATTGGAGTCCTACGGTTTTGACGCGGAACGGCTCAAGCGCAACGGGGAAAAGATCCTGAACTGCACTTACCTTTCTCAGGACCAGCTGGTCCATGGGCCGCTCGAGCGCATTTCAGACCTCAATGCGATCCCTTCCCCTTACTTGACGGGCATTTTAGATCCTTTTTTTGACGCTCCTCTCATCCCGATGTTCGAAACGACCCGCGGCTGCCCTTTCAGCTGCACCTTCTGCGCGGACGGCCTCGCGATCAAGAACAAAGTCAAGAGGTATGATCCCGGCAGGGTCCGCGAGGAACTCCACTACATAGCCAAAAAAGCCGGCAGAAGCGATGAGTTCATCATCACCGATCTGAATTTCGGCATGTACCAGGAGGATTTAGAGACCTGCCGGATCATCGCGGAACTGCAGGAAAAATACAACTGGCCTGTCCTGGTGTCCGGCTCGGCGGGGAAAAATCAGAAGGAAAGGATCATCGAAGCGGCCAGGATCCTCAAGGGCACCTGGACCATCGGCGCCGCCATCCAATCTTTCGACCCGGACGTTCTGAAAGCGATCAAACGGAGCAATATCTCCACGGATGCCTATAAAGAGTATATCAAGGTCGGAAACGAGCTCAACAAAGACGCATTCACCTTCACGGAGATCATCCTGGGGCTGCCGGGGGATACCAAGGAAAAACATTTTGAGTCCCTTCGATATCCGATCGAGAACAATGTCAACAGCATGCGCATGTACCAGGCGATGCTTTTGATCGGGACGGAGATGGCCTCCGCAAAGTGCCGCAGCGATTACGGTCTAGTGACGAAGTT
>MGUS01000037.1:0-6864 GCA_001800085.1 Elusimicrobia bacterium RIFCSPLOWO2_01_FULL_60_11
GGGTTTTAAACCCGCCCCTACGGGTCCCGGTCGGGCAGGCACAGGGGCCTGCCCCTACAAGGACGACAATTCATGAACATGGTTTGGCATAATGACCAATGTTTTTTAGGCGGGAATTATGGCTATACGGGCAGGAAATTTTTACGGTGAGGAAGGGGCGATACGGCGCATTTGTGGACGGGTGTCCGGAGGCCCTTTCGGATGGACTCTCGCATGCCGGGGATAGAAAGGAGGTGGCGGGTTTCTTTAGTGGCGGTTATGGCGGTCATTTTTAAGTGAATTATCTTATATTCGTTTTTAACTTCTTAATATCAATCAATGCATCTTGTGCAGAATCATCCTGAGGACCTATCTTTAAAACACTCACCGGTATAAAGTCATCCTCATTTTCTCTGATGGAATCCTATCTGATTTGAAGGGATGAATTGGAGGGGCCGAAAAGAAAACCATAGACGCTGAGGTCTTCATCAAGGTCAGGCCAATGGATTCCGTAGCCGGCAGGAGATATCTCAAAGCGGTTGCGTTGTTTCTTCTTGGCGGAAAGAAGCCTTGGATACCATGCGACGGGAATGATCAGAATTCGTCCGTCACTCAAATGAACATGCATGGAGTTAGCTTGAAACTTGAGAGAAAGAATGGCAGGAAGCTTGATTTGCTCAGCGAGGGAAGTGTTCATTCCATTTGGCCTCAATCGTTCGTTTTCTCTCTTTGATAATCGCCATGATATTCCGTAGCTGATTCGCATTCATGTTATAACTCCAGACGAGTTGACAGGACGGAACCCAGAATTTGGCCTCTCCACCGCCGCCCTTAACATGGATATGACAGGGTTCAAAACCTTCATTGCTGTAAAAAAAGAACCGGAATCCCCTCTCACGAAAAACATTTGGCACTGGTCAGATTTTATCATACTTTTCGACAAAATCAACCCTTGCGGAAGGCTCCAATAGGCGTGCCCTCGCGGAGCGTGAGCTTGCGGAACTCCGAGATGAGGCGCTTGGTGATGGGTCCCGGCCGGCCGTCGCCGATGGGGCGGTTATCCAGGCGCGTGACGGGGATCACCTCGGCGGCGGTCCCGGTGAGGAAGGCCTCGGAGGATGTGTAGATGTCGTAGGGCGTGAAGATGCCTTCGCGCGCGGAGACCTTCAGCTTATGCGCGATCTCGAAGACCACGGCGCGCGTGATGCCGTCCAGCGCCCCCACCCAGCAGGGCGGGGTGAGCAGGGTCTGGTTCTTGACGATGAAGATGTTGTCCCCCGTGCACTCGGCCACATAGCCGTCCTTGGAGAGCATGATGGCTTCGGGCGTGTTGGCGCGGTTGGCCTCGATCTTGGCCATGATGTTGTTCAGGTAGTTGAGGGACTTGATCGCCGGATTCAGGGCTTCCGGGATATTCCTCTTGGTCGCCACGGTCACAAGGTCCAAACCCTTCGTGTAGGATTCTTCGGGATAGAGCGCGATCTTCCCCGCGATGATGATGACGCAGGCTTTGGGGCATTTCCGCGGGTCCAGCCCCAGGTCACCTTCGCCGCGGGTCACCACGAGGCGGATATAGGCGTCCTTCATCTTGTTCACCCGCAGGGTTTTGAGGACGGCTTCTTTCATCTCTTCTTGTGAGAGAGGAAGGGTCAAGGTGATGGCGCGAGCGGACGCCTGGAGGCGGCGCAGGTGCTCGTCCAGGCGGAACACGCGGCCGTTATAGGCGCGGATGCCTTCGAACACCCCGTCCCCGTAAAGCAGGCCGTGGTCGAACACCGATATCTTGGCGTTCTCCTTCTCGTAAAATTTGCCGTCGATGTAGATCTTCACGATTTTTATTATACCTTATTTTTCCGCTATCCTGCCGTCGAGGATCCGCAGGGTGCGGTCGGCCGAACGGGCCAGGTCCGGGTTGTGGGTGGCCACGATCACGGCCGTGCCTTCCTGCCGCGCCATCTTCCAGATGAGCGCCCGGACCTCTTCCCCCCGCTCCAAGTCCAGGTTGCCCGTCGGCTCATCGCAGATGAGGAGGCGGGGGTGCGCGGTCATGGCGCGGGCGAGAGCGGCGCGCTGCTGTTCCCCCCCGGAGACCCGGGAAGGCAGGTGGCGGAGCCGGGACCCAAGCCCCACGGATTCCAGGATGCCGGCCGCCTCTTTGGACGCGTCCGAGGCGCTCATCCCCATGATCCTTAAAGGGAGAGCCGTGTTCTCCAAAAGAGAAAGTCCGGGCAGAAGGTAATGGAACTGAAAAAGAAATCCGACTTCGCGGTTGCGGACGGCGTCCTTTTCCGCTTCTTCGAGCCGCCGGGCGTCGCGGCCCAGCACTTCCAGCTCCCCCGATGTGCCGGAATCCATGAGTCCCAATATATGAAGGAGGGTCGACTTCCCCGCGCCCGAAGGTCCCATGAGCGCGACGGTCTCGCCTTTGCGGATCTCCAGGTCGATGCCTTTCAGCACTTCCAGTTTCTGGACCTCGTCCGAATAGGTCTTGGTGAGCCCGCGCGCGCGCACGACGGCGTCAACCATAGCGGATGGCCTCCACGGGGTCCACCTTGGCGGCCTGGCGGGCCGGGTAGAGCGATGAGATCGAGGTGATGATGAACGCGCCCACGACCACCCAGGCCACGTCCGTCCATTGGGTCAGGATGGGCAGTTTATCCACATAGTAGACATCTTGAGGAAGCCGGATGAGCTGGGTGCGCTTCAAGATCTCGGAGATCAGGATGCCGAGCACGGTGCCCGCCGCGATCCCAGCCGTCCCCAGAATGGCGCCGGCCATGAAGAAGATCTTGCGGATGCTCCCCCGGCTGGCCCCAAGGGCACGCAGGATGCCGATGTCCCGCGTTTTTTCGATGGACATGAGGATGAGGTTCGAGATGATGGTGAAACTGGCCACGAGCACGATCATGGTGAGGATGAGGGTCATGACGATCTTCTCGAGCTTCAAGGCCTGGAAAAGGTTGCGGTTCATGGACTGCCAGGAGCGGGCCCAGTATTTCATGCCGGCGGCGTCCGACACTTTGGACGAGATCCTTTCCGCGCGGGAGAGGTCGCGGGTCTTGACCCCTATGGCCGTGGCCCCTTTGACGGACATGAGGCGCCGGGCGTTCTCCAGGGACACCATCGCCAGGTTGGAATCGTATTCATAGAATCCCGATTGGAATATGCCCCCCACTTTATAGGATTCCACTTTGGGAATCGCGCCCATCGCTCCCATCGGCGCGCTTTCGGAGGGAGAGAAGATGAGGAGGTCGCTCCCCAAAGAGACCCCCATGTTGCGCGCCAGTTCCCGCCCCAGGATGACGATCTTCTCCTGCGCGTTCTTCCCTTCCAGATCGCTCCAGGCGCCGGCGATCAGGGTTTTTTCGACGCCCGTCACTTTGAACTCTTCCTGCGGGAGGATCCCCCGCAGCACGATGCCCTGGGCGGCCTTCCCGCTCTTGGCCAGGGTCTGGCCGTAGATGAAGGGAGCGGAGGACTCCACGCCCGCCACGCCTTCCACCCTTGATTTCAAAATTTTTAGAGCGACGGCGCTCTCATTCTCGGTGCCGAAGAGCATGATGTGAGGCGATATCCCCAGGGTCTTTTCCTGGATGTCGGCGCGGAAGCCGTTCATCACCGAAAGCGTGACGATCAGGGCCGCCACGCCCAGGGTGACGCTCCCGATGGCGATGAGGGTGGTGAGCACCGCGAAAAGCCCGTGGCGCTTGGTCCTTAAATAGCGGAGGGAGATGGAGAGTTCGTAGGACATGGGGCGCTCAGGATTCTTTCTTGAGCGTCGGGAAAAGGAGGACGTTGCGGATGGAGGTCTGGCCCGTGAAAAGCATCACGAGCCGGTCCACGCCGATGCCCAAGCCCCCCGCGGGCGGCATGCCGAACTCCAGGGAGTCGATGAAGGCCTCGTCGAGCCCCATGCCTTCGGCTTCTTCTTTTTCCGCCCCCGCCGTGCGCGTCTTGCGGTATTCGATGAGGCGTTTCCTTTGCTCTTCAGGGTCGTTCAGCTCCGAATAGGCGTTGGCGATCTCGCCGCCGTCCACATAGAGCTCGAACCGCTCGGCGATGTCCTTCGAACCCGCCCGCAGCTTGGCGAGAGGCGAGAATTCGGCGGGAAAATCCGTCACGAACGTGGGCTCGACCAGGTTCGGGGCGATCTTTTCATCGAAGACATGGTCGAATTCCTTGTGGACTCCCATGAAGGCGGTGTAGTCCTTGCCCGCGTACTGCTTGAAAAGTTCGGAAATGGTCCTGCGCGCGAAAGGCGTGTTGCGGCACTTCTCGGACCCGGCCGCGCGGGCCGCGCCGGAGACGAGGAATTCCGTCAAGTCCATCATGGTCTCCATGTTGCCGTAGGCCTCATAGGCCTCGAGTATGGTGAACTCGGGATTGTGGAAGGTGTCGATGCCTTCATTGCGGAAGACCCGCCCGATCTCATACACCTTCTCAAACCCCCCCACCAGGCACCTTTTAAGGAAAAGTTCCGGGGCCACGCGGAGAAAGAAAGTCTGCTTCAAGGCATTGTGGAAGGTCTCGAACGGCCGCGCCACGGCCCCGCCCGGCACCTGCTGCATCATGGGCGTTTCCACTTCCATGTATCCCCGTTCGCCCAGAAGCGCGCGCAGGGTCTGGACGATGCGGCTGCGGGCCGTGAATACCGCCCTGGAATCCTCGTTGGAGATCAGATCGAGTTCCCGTTGGCGCGCGCGGGCTTCGGGGTCTTTCAAGCCGTGGAATTTTTCCGGCAGGGGCTTCAAGGCCTTGGAAAGCAGTTCGATCTTTTGCGCGCGGACGGAGACCTCCCCCGTTTTGGTCTTGAAGGCCAGGCCTTCGACGGCCAGCCAGTCGCCCAGGTCGAGATCTTTGGTGAATGAATCGAAAGCGGCGTCACCCAGAACGTCCTTGCGGACGTAGATCTGGATGCGGCCTTCGCCGTCCTGCAGGTGTGCGAAGCAGGCCTTGCCCATGTCGCGGCGGGTCATCATGCGCCCGGCGAAGCGGACGGTGTCCGGCGACTCCTGCGCGGGCGAGAGGCCGTCATAGCGTTCGTGCATTTTTGATGAGGAGAGGCGCCCGCTCAACAGTTCGGAGCGGGCGGGGTAAGGGTCGACGCCGGACGCGAGAAGCCGTTCAAGCTTCTCTTTGCGGGGTTCTTCCATGAGAGGTCAGACTTTTAAGATTTCTCGGACTTTGTCGCGGAGCCCTTTGGGATCGAAGGGCTTTTCGATGAAGGCCACGATGTTGGAGCCCAGGGCGAAGAGGTCGCGCATCTGGCCCTTGGCGGTGAGGATGATGACGGGGATGCTGCGGGTCTCGTCTTTTTCCTGGAGGCGGGTGTTGACCGTGTAGCCGTCGATCTCGGGCATCATGATGTCCAAGATGATCAGGTCGGGCTTTTCCCCTTCCACCTTCTCGAGACATTCCCGGCCGTTGCCCGCGGTCACGATGGCGTGGCCGTCTTTTTCCAGCATGAACTTGATGAGCTCGACGACGTCGTTCTCGTCGTCCACCACCATGACTTTTGGCATGGGCGTCATTGTAACAATATTATGTCCGGCGGGTCAATGGGTAAGAATGCTTTGCGGCGGTTTGGGCTGGCCCTTCTTGAGGAAGATCCTGCGGACGACTCCCTGATATCCCTTCTCGAACCGCGTTTCCTGGCGGCTGCGCAGAGGATTCAAGACAAAGGCCCTGAAAAGCCGGATCGGGTGGAAGAGGAATCCCAGGCCGTAGAACATGAAGAGTCCGAAAAGGAGGTAGAACCTGAGGGCGCCCGCGCCCACATGGTCCGAGAAAGAGGTCGTTTTGAACACGCTCGTGATGGTGGAGAGGTTCCAGAAATAGTCGTCGTCGATCTGGGCGGGGATCTTCCCTTCGGTCTTCAAGCGCTTGAAGAGTTCGGAGCCGGGGTAGGGCGAGAAATTCGCGGCCTCGCAGTCCTGGACCCCCATGATGGCGCAATGGGCCATGAACAGGAGCGATTGCCAGATGTCCCAGTGGGTCTCGTCCGGCAGTCCCATGATGATGTTGATCTTGACGTGCATGCCGTTCTTGAGGGCCTGCCTCATGGAATCCTTCATGCGGCCCAGGTTGACCCTCTTCTTGATCTTGTTCAGGATCCTCTCGGACCCGCTTTCGGGCGCATAGGTGATGTTCCTGCACCCGGACCGGAACATCAGGTCCGTGACCTCGGAATCCAGGGCTTCGGAGCGGGTGCCCGAGGGCAGCTGCCATGAAAAATCCATCTTTTTTTCGAGGATGAGCTTGCAGAATTCGACGATCCAATCCTTCTTGACGACTGCCGTGAGGTCATAGAAATCGATGTTGGTGGCCTTGTATTTGTCGAGATAGAGCTGGATCTCTCTCAGGACTTCATGGGTGTCGCGCGCCACCCAGCGCGTGGTCCACATGCCCGGGTTGGAGCAGAAGGTGCACTGATAGGGGCAGCCGCGCGTGGCCAGGAGGGGCATGCTGCGCCCGCGGTTGACGCCGTATCCGAGCCCGTTGTCCAGATAGTTGTGCAGGGGGACCAGGTCCCAGGCCGGAAGGGTGATCTTGTCCACATCGATGATGCGTTTGCGCTCCGCGTTGCGCTTGGCCAAGCCGCCCTCGCGGTAGACGATGCCGGCGACGGATGAAAGGGGTTGGCCCTTGGAGAGCTTGTCCATGAGCTCGGTCATGGTCTCTTCGCCCTCCCCCAGGACGCAGACGTCCACTTCGGGACAGGTCTCGATGATGAACTCCGGGACGGACGTGATGTGCTCCCCGCCCACGACGATGACGCGGCCCGGGAAGGCCTTGCGCACCTTCTGGATGAGACGGTAGGCCATAGGCCATTCGGTGGAGAACATGCAGGCGATGCCGAAAACGGCGGTCTTAGGGTCGGCGCGG
>MGUS01000037.1:6907-9891 GCA_001800085.1 Elusimicrobia bacterium RIFCSPLOWO2_01_FULL_60_11
GGAGGGCAAACAGCGGAATTACGCGACCATTTGGGAAAAATGATCGGCGGACGTATAAGGGTCAGCATCTTACTCCTATACTGTAACAGTCAAATCGCCGGAAATCAAGTGGTTGCGTCGAGAGCGGATTTATCCTATTCTTTTCGGGCGATGGAAAAATATGACGTTACGATCATCGGAGGGGGTATTTTAGGCACCACCCTCGCCTTATGGCTTTCTTCCATATATGAGGGCCGGATCGCGGTCCTGGAAGCCGAGCCGGATGTGGCCCGCCGCACGAGCGGGAGGAACACGGGGGTCATCCACCGCCCATTTTACCTTCATCCCGAAAAGCGCAGGACCTTCGCCCGCTGCGCCCAGGTCTCCTACGGACTCTGGAAGGACTATGCCCGGGCCAAGCGCCTGCCCTGGAAGGAAGTGGGCACCCTCGAGGTGGCCACACGGGAAAAAGAGGTCGATCACCTCAAGAAATACGTGGATTGGGCCCGCCAGAACGGCATGGCCCAAGGCGAGGTGGAGTATTTGAGCGCGGATGCGGTGCGCAAACTCGAGCCCGCGGTGGATTGTCTGGGGGCGGTCTGGATCAAGACGGATACATCGGTGGACTTCAGGATTTTCACGGAATCCGTCAAGGCCGACGCGGCCGCTCAAGGCGCGCAATTCCTTTTCGGTTTC
The DNA here is from genome assembly GCA_001800085.1 of Elusimicrobia bacterium RIFCSPLOWO2_01_FULL_60_11. Lineage (GTDB taxonomy): Bacteria > Elusimicrobiota > Elusimicrobia > 2-02-FULL-39-32 > 2-02-FULL-39-32 > 2-01-FULL-60-11. Next base: position 7,583 of record MGUS01000037.1, read on the forward strand.
AACGTCCGGGACGCTTCCGTGGAAAAGAACGAACTGAAGGTCAGGTCGTCCGATGGGCGGGAGATCGGGACCCCCCTCCTCATCAACTGCGCCGGCGGCAACGCCGTCGATGTGGCCCATCAACTGGGCGCCGGCGGCGAATATACCGACCTGCATTTCCGCGGCGAGTACTGGGAAGTGGGCGCGCGGGTCTCCGGCAAGGTGGCCCGCAACATCTACACGGTGCCCAAGCACCCCGACATCCCCTTTCTCGACCCCCACTGGATCGTGCGTTCGGACGGCCGCGTCGAGATCGGCCCCAACGCGGTGCTGGTGGCGGGCGAGGACGCTTATCGCGGGTTCGCCACGGGTCTGGGCCAGGTCCTCTCGAAGGTCTTCGAGCCGCCCTACATCAACAAGCTCCGGCTCTTCACCAACGGGGAATTTTTGAAGCTGGCCTGGGAGGAATGGCGGAGTTCGATATTCAAGGGCGAGATGCTCAAGCGCGTCCGGAGGTTCCTCCCCTGGCTCGAAGAGAGCGACCTGGTCCGCCCGGGCACCGCGGGCATCCGCAGTTCCGTCATCGGCCCCAACGGCGCATTCATAAAGGAAGCCCTCGAGCTGACCGGCATCCATTCTTTCCATGTCCTGAACTACAATTCCCCCGGCGCGACGGGCGCGCCCGCCTACACCGCGCACCTGGTGAACAAGATCGAGTCCCTGGGAAAGTTCGCGCACCTGAAAAAGCGGGGAGCGCCCTTGAGGGGCGTCTGGGATTTTGGGAAGGCGAGGGAACAGCTTATTTTTTGAGGCCGAGCCGCAGGAACACGAGCGGCCGGATGATGCTCCACCAGTCGAGGAACGGCACCATCTTGGTGTAGCCGACCTTGCCTTTGGGGTAGCGCTTGGTGACGGGAACCTCGGTGACGTTCAATCCCAGTTCGATGGATTTGTAATAAAGGTAGGGCTCGAGCTCGTACTTGTCCAGCCACTTCTGGTGCACGTCCAGGCCGGGAGTGTCCAGGATGGAAAGGCGGAATGCGCGGAAGCCGTTGGTCCCGTCCGTTATGGGGAAGCGGGTGAGGAGCTTGAAGATGAAGGAAAAAAGCCCCGTCGTGATCCAGCGGAAGAGCGGGATGTTCACGCGCGCTCCCCCCGGCATGTAGCGGGACCCCTGCACAAATAGAAAATGGTCGTTCAAGATGGGAGCGAGAAGGCGGTGGATCTCGTGGGGGTTGTCCTGGTCGTCCCCGCCTAAAATGACCGCGATGGTGTAACCCTGCTGTTTGCCCCACAGGAGTCCCGAGCGGATGCCCGTGCCGACCCCGCGGTTCTTTTCGTGGCGTATGACCACGGCCCCGGCCCGCTTGGCTTCGTCGAAGGTCTTGTCCCTGGAGCCGTCGTCCACCACCACCACGGTCTCCACGATGTTCTCTTTGACGATGGCCGCCACCACGGTGCCGATCTTCCCCTCTTCGTTGTAGGCGGGGACCACCGCGAAGATCTTCTCTGCGGCGGGGCTCATGAAAGCCGGACGGCCTTGCCTTCGGATCTCAAGGACCGCATCGCGGCATCCAGGACCTTGACCACTTTGACGCCGAAATTCCCGTCAGAAAGAGGGGCCTGGTCCTTCTGTATGCATTCCAAGAACGATTGGCATTCCGTTTTGAGGGGCTCGTTCAGATCGATCTTCGGGAGCAGGATGTCGCCGTCGCGTATGATCATCTGGAATTCCTTGAAGGTCTTGTATTCCTTGCTCATCGTCACGCCCTTGTCATAGACCTTCACCTGTTCGCTGGCGCTGACGTCGTCGAAATGGATCATCTTTTTATCGCCGATCACGGTCAACTGCCTTACTTTTCTCGGTTCAAGCCAGGAGACATGGATGTGCCCCATCGTGTTGTTGGCGAACTCCAGGTCGATGTAGGCGACGTCCTCCCTGGACGGGTCGAGGAACGCGGACCCATGGGCCGATACCTTGATGGGTTCGCTGTCCAAAAAATACAGGAGCATCGAGATGTCGTGGGGAGCCAGGTCGATCAAGGCGTTGACGTCCCTTCGGATGGGGCCCAGGTTGGTGCGCTGCGCGTGGATGTAATGGATCTTGCCGGCGTCGCCGGATTTGATGTAATTCTTCATCCAGTGGACGGCCTGGTTATAAAGGAACGTATGCCCCACCATCAAGATCTTTTTTTCATCCTTGGCGATGGCGCAGAGTTCCTCGGATTCCTTCACCGAGAGCGACAGCGGTTTCTCGATGAGGACATGGACCCCTTTCTTCAGGGCGTATTTGGCCAGTTCATAGTGGGTGTTCGTCGGGGTCGCTATGA
>MGUS01000037.1:9909-12012 GCA_001800085.1 Elusimicrobia bacterium RIFCSPLOWO2_01_FULL_60_11
AATCGAACAGGGTCTTGTAATCGTTGGTGAAGTTGATGTCCGGATGGTTCTTTTTGAACGCATCGAGTCGTTTTTGATCCAGATCCGAGCAGGCGGGCATTTTGCATCCGTCCAACTGGGAGAAAATGCGCAGGTAATTGGGTCCCCAATACCCCAAACCGATGAGGCCGACGCTGATCATAGTCGGCTATTATGCAACATTTTTCGTCGTATTTCTATGAATCCAGCGGATGAAGAGGATGTCCCAGAGCATGCGCGGGCCGTCCGTGAAGGTGCGCACCGTGGTGTTGGCCGAGTAGAACCATTGGATAGGGGTCTCTTTGATCTTGAACCCTAAGCGCCGCGCCACAAATAGGACTTCGACATCGAAAGAGAAGCGTTCCGTCCGTATGAGAGGGAATATGGCTCGGGCTGCGGCCTTCGTGAACATCTTGGCCCCGCACTGGGTGTCCACAAAGCCCGGCACGCAGAGGACGCGGACGAATTTGTTGAAGAGCTTTCCCAGGGTCTCGCGGATGAACGGCTCGTGCACCTCTATGTTGGCCCCCTCGATGGCGCGGGAGCCGATGACGATGTCATAGGCCGGGAACAAGGGAAAAAATTTTTCGATCTCCTCGATGGGCGTGGAGAGGTCGGCGTCCGTGAAAAAGACCATCTCCCCCTTGGATTCCATCACGCCCCGCTTCACCGCGCCGCCCTTGCCGAGGTTCTTGTCCAGCCGGATGAGGCGCACGGCGGGGTTCTTTGCGGAGACGGCTGTCACGATGGACGCCGTGGCGTCCGTGCCGCCGTCGTCCACCACGAGGAGTTCATAGGACATGCTCTTTGCGGCCAGATATTCGGCTATCTTATCCAGGGTGGGCCCGATGCGCTCCGCCTCGTTGTAGGCGGGGATGATGACGCTTAAAAAGGGCTCAGGCATCGGGCAATTTTACATTAAACTCCGACGCAACGAAAGTGGATCAGCCGGAAATAAAGCCCTTTACCCGGGTGTTGTTGTCCTCCGGCTTTTCAAGGATCTTCCTTAATGACGCAAAGACCACTTGGAACTGGCGATCGAATTTCTTTTCCAATTCGTCGATTTTCCTATGTAAATCCTTGTGTTTGGAGATCATTTCCCTGATCTTTATGAATGTCCGCATGATCTGCACATTGACCTTGATGGCCCTCTTGCTGTTCAAGATGCTGGAAAGCATGGCCACGCCCTGCTCCGTAAACACATGGGGAGGATATTTCGAATGTTGACCGCGCTTTAACATTCCAGATTGGAATCTTAAAGATTCGTGTTCTCCGGGAGTCAGGGTGAACATGAAATCCGAGGGGAAACGATCAAGATTTCGTCTCACTGCCTTATTTAGATTGGATGTCTCAACCCCGTATAGCTCAGCAAGGTCTCTGTCAATCATCACTTTATGCCCCGGATGACGTAGATTTTGTTCTCGATGGATTCGTTTGCCGCAAACTGTTGGGTCATAGGGCCTCCTCGTCTTCAAGTTCGGTGCCGAATACGTCCGGCGTCCTTGAGTATATTTTACGAGGAAGGGTAGAGGCGGGTCAGGGGTGAATTATGTCAACCTGTGTAGAAATTTGGACGGAATTATCTTGTAATCCGACGGATAACCTGGTAAACTTGTAAGCGTGGACAGAGAAAAAAGAGAGTTTGACTGGGGCAATATAACGTTCTTGGCCCTTTCCCCCCTCATCGGCATCCTGGGGACGGGCATCTACGTCTATTTCAACGGCATCCACTGGCTGGAGATCGCGCTTTTCCTCACCTTTTACTTCATGACGGGTTTGAGCATCACGGCGGGCTATCACCGCTTGTTCGCCCACCGGAGCTATGACGCTCACTGGTCCCTGAAACTCTTCTACCTCGTCTTCGGCGCGGCCGCCTTGGAGAACACCATGCTGCGCTGGGCCAGCGACCACCGCATCCACCACAAATACGTGGACACCGACCGGGACCCTTACAACATCAAGCGGGGCGGCTTCTACGCCCACATCGGCTGGATCTTCTACAAATACTCGCCGGACCCCGACGCGGCCAACATGAATGATTTCAAGAACGACCCTCTCGTGCTCTGGCAGGCGAAGTACTATGTC
>MGUS01000037.1:12018-15552 GCA_001800085.1 Elusimicrobia bacterium RIFCSPLOWO2_01_FULL_60_11
GCCATCCTCGCCGGCTTCGCCCTGCCCGCGATCATCGGGCTCTCCGTGGGGCGCCCTGTGGGCTGCCTCCTATGGGCCGGGTTCTTCCGCGTGTTCTTCGTGCACCACATGACTTTCTTCATCAACTCGCTCGCCCACATGGTGGGACGCCAGCCCTATTCGGACGGCGACACCTCCCGTGACAGCTGGTGGCTGGCCTTGCTCACTTACGGAGAGGGGTACCACAATTTCCACCACAAATTCCAGGCGGACTACAGGAACGGCGTGCGCTGGTTCCAGTGGGACCCGAGCAAGTGGCTGATTTTAGCCGCCGACAAAGCCGGCCTGGCCTGGAAATTGAACCGCACGCCCCCCTTGAGCATTTTAAGGGCGCGGCTGGCGATGGACCTGAAGCGGACCGGAGAGAAAGTGCATTTCGCGCCCCACGATTGGAGGGAGCGCATCCGGGCGGAACTGGAAAAGCGCAAGCAGAGGATCGAGCTGGCCCACGCCAGGTTCGTGGAAGCGAAGGACGCTTACATCAAGATGAAGAACGACGATTACAAGCGGCGCCTGAAGATCTTTGAGAGGCGCTTCGAGATGCAGCGCGCGCGCTGGAAGGACAACCTGTCCGACGTCATCGAACAGGCGAGGAACTTCCGCTCGCCCGCCTTGACCCCTAACTCCTAATTTTTCTACTCTCTATTTTCTAATCTCCCTCAGTATTTGTATGTCCCCCCTCCGATAAATTCCCTCAAAAGGGAATCCTTGGGCACAAAATCCATGTCTGGAAGCTTGACCAAGGAGTTTAAAAGCCCGTAGACCCGCTTGGCGCGGAAATAGGCGTCGGCTTTCTTGGGGTCTTTTCCGTAGCGTTTCAGGATGGCCGGGAAATGGGATTCCAGGAAGGCCTTGTGCGCGGCGAATTCATAGGGCAATGAGCCGTTAAAGACCCTGTCCGCCGCATGCACGAAAGGCACGATGAACGCCTTCTCGCTCTTGCGCACATAGTGCCAGTGGCCGATGGTGGAGACGGGGTCGTAGTTCCTCTGCCACGAATCCCGCGCCATCCTCCTTAAGAGCCGCAGGTCCGTCCAGCGCACGAAATTACCTTCCTCATCCTTGATCTGGCAGAGCGCCTCAATGTAGAACTTGAATTTCATCTCCCGCGGCACCGAGCGGGTCAGGTCGTTGTAGAGTCCATGGAGCGAATCGATCAGGATGATCTGGTCCGCGCCGGCCTTGAACTCCGCCGCGCGGTCCTTTCTCTTTCCGGTCTTGAAATCGAACCGGGGTATTTTGACCGTCTTTCCTTTGATGAGATCCGAGAGGTCATCGTTGATCATGCCCAGTTCCAGGGCGTGGGGCGTCTCATAATCATAGTCGCCGAACTCGTCCTTGGGGTGTTCTTCCAGGTTCTTGAAGTAATGGTCCAGGTTGAGCGTGATGAAAGATTTCCCGGCTTTCGAGAGGGCTTCCCCGATCTTCATCGTGGTGGTGGTCTTGCCGGAACTGGAGGGGCCGGCCACGATCATCAGGCGCAGGTCCTTGTTCTTCAAGATGGCGTGAGCGGCTTTGCGGACCTCGTCGTGGTAGTGCGCCTCCGAATCCGCCACGAGCTTCTTCCATCCGTCCGACCGCATCAGGCGGTTCAGTTTTTCCACCGTGTGGCAGTCATGGTCCACGTTCCACGAATAGGCCTTCCACACCAGTTTGTAGGGGACGTTGTCTTCGAGAGCGACGTGGGACTCTTTCTTTTCACGCACTTTGGAGCGCTCGGCGCGGTAGAGGATGTAGGCCTTGGCGGTGCGGACGTGGTTGCCTTCGATGAGGACGCGCTCCACCAGGTCCTGGATCTCTTCGACGGTGGGCGTGGCTCCGGGCGAATAGCTCCGGTTGATCTGAGTGAGGACCCGCGCGGCCAGGGTCTCGGCCGTGCCGCGGTCCTGGCCCCCCACGCTCAAGGCCGCTTTGTAGATGGCGTCGGCGATCTTGCCGGGGCTGAAAAGCACGGCGCGGCCGTTGCGCTTGACCACGCTTTTAATCTTGTAGGATTCGTTCGAAGGACTGAATAAGGCGAGCTGTTCCATCAAAAAAAATGGGGCACGGCATCGGGGGGATCCGTGCCCCAAACGGATTATACCACTATTTTCAGAAAAAAATAAACTTTTTTAGCAGCCGCAAGGGGACTTGGGTCCCATGGAAGTGACCTCCTTCATGTTCATTTCAGCAGGCCGTCGAGCCGGGCCCGGATCTCTTTTTCGGGCTGGACGCCGACGGTCTGTTCCACCAGCTCCCCGCCCTTGAAGAAGAGGAGCGTGGGGATGGCCTGCACCCGGTACGTCGAAGCGGTGTTCGGGTTGTCATCGGTGTTGAGTTTGAAGACCTTCACTTTTCCCTTGTACTCCTCCCCCAGCTTCTCCACCACGGGGGTCAGCATGCGGCAGGGGCCGCACCAGGGAGCCCATAAGTCCACCAAAACGGGTTCTTTGGATTTCAATACTTCCTCGTTGAATCTCGCGTCGGTCATTTCGTTGGCCATTTTCATCACCTCCAAATCCATTATAGCAGACCTGTCAAGCGCCTGCAAATTTCCGAAAACGCCAGCGCCGCGTAAGTCCCGTAGATGTTGCCCAGGACCGCCAGGATGAGGCCCACCGGGGCCAGGCGCCGGTCGTAGATGCTTGCCACGAGGGGCGCGGAGACCGTGCCCCCCACGTTCGCCTGGCTTGCCGCGGCGAGGATGGACATGGGCGTGCGCGTGAGCTTGCCGTAAAAGAGAAGGAACGCCCCGGCGATGGCTGCCCATGCCAGGCCCAGGGCGATGAGGGACGGCGCGTGGGCGAGGGCCCTAAGGTCCGCCTTGGCTCCGATGGAAGTGAGGAGGAGATAAAGCAGGAAATTCCCCACCCCGGATGCCCCCCATCGCTCCAATTTAGATGCGGGAGTTAGCGAAAGGATAAGGGGCAGAAGGGTGGAAAAGAGGATGAGCCAGGTGAAGCGGTTGAGGACCGCTCCGTACTCCGGCATCCGACCGGATGTTTTCCAGAAGACGGCCGCGAGGGCAAATCCAAAGACAAGAAGGCCGGCGGTCTTCAAACGATTCTTAGGAGAATGATCTTCCCGCAAGACGGCGTCTTGCGGCGGGAGCGCGGGCAATGTTTCAACCGCGCCCAGCCAGGCGTCGAGGCCGTTCCTGAAGCGGGAAACATAGACGAGCAGGGCCATCCAGGAATAGGCGGTGACCGTGTCCACGATGATGAGGTTGGAGAAGAGCGCGTCGGGGGTGTTCAGGATCTCCTTGACGGAGACCATGTTGGCGCTCCCGCCCGTCCAGCTGGCGGAGAGGCAGGCCCAGCCCTTCCACAATTCGGGGATCTCCCGCGGGGCCGATAGATATGTGACCGCCCCGCCCAGGAAGATCCCGGCGGAGCCGGCGGCCATGGCCGCGAGCGCGCGCGGGCTCAAGGAAAGGATGGAGGGCAGGTCCGTGCCGATGAGGAGGAGGATGAGGCAGGCGGGCAGGACCAGGCGGCTCATCCAGGTGTAGAGCGG
>MGUS01000037.1:15578-16488 GCA_001800085.1 Elusimicrobia bacterium RIFCSPLOWO2_01_FULL_60_11
GCGAGGCCGAAGGGATGAGGCCGGCCGTGGAGAGGACCGTGGGCAGAAAATAGCACCAGAGCGGCGCCGGCAGATATTTGAAATATCTTTTGAACGAGCCGCGGGAGGAGAAATGAACGATGGTCCAGACCAGGGCGGCCAGGAGGGCGAGGAGCGATAAGGGGTCAGAGACCACGGACGCCGGACCCGAGGATCTTCGGCTTCAACCGCAGGATGGGGCCGCGGTTGGCGAAACCCGTGTTCTCCGGAGAGCCGGAGAGGAGCAGGAACGAGTCCAGGTCGTGGAATTCGAAGAGCCCGCTCCCCAGGGCCCACTGCACCGAGGCCGAAAGACCCGCGGCGGACTCCATCATGCAGCCGATCATGAGCAAGATGCCCGCGGAGCGGGCGAGCGCCGCGATGCGGAGCGCCTCCAAAAGGCCGGTCTTGGCGAGCTTCAGGTTGAAGGCATCCGCCGCGCCCGCGTCGCGGATCTTCTCCGCATCGGAATATGAGCGCACGGATTCGTCGGCGCAGACGGGGTAGGGCGAGCGGTCCTTGAAGAACTTCAAGCCCTCCAGGTCGTCCTTGGGGAGCGGCTGCTCGATCAGGTCCACGCGAACGCGGCCCGCTTGGAGAGAATCCGTGAGTCGGAGCGCGCTCCTCCGGTCGAGCCCCTGGTTGGCGTCCACGATGAGGGAGACGTTCCTGCCCGACTTAAAAACGGATTGGATGCGTTTGAGATCCGCTTCAAGGTCCTGCCCTGTCACCTTGACCTTGAATTTCCGGAAACCCAAGCCATAGAGGCGGCGTGCCGTGCGGGCGGCTGATGCGGGTTCCAGGGCGGCGACGGTGTAATAGGTCTCCACGGACTTCTTTTTTCCCCCGAAGAACTTGGCGATGGATCTTTTCTTCGAACGGCAGAAGGCGT
>MGUS01000038.1:0-4048 GCA_001800085.1 Elusimicrobia bacterium RIFCSPLOWO2_01_FULL_60_11
CTTGATGGAGGAATATATTCTCATCCCGCGCCTGCGGAAATTAGGTAAAGTGGATATCCTGGGCCGGGCCGTGAGAACGTCCGCGCGCAAATATGAGAAGAACGGACCCTTCATGAACGCGCTCCTGAATCTCAAGACCCTCCTGCTCTTCTATGCCGGCGTGCCGGCGGAAGATCTGGCCCGGAGCTACCGCGCCCGATGAAACGGCTTTCGCGCTGGCAGGATGTCTCGGTCCCCCTGCAAGACGGCATGGTCCATTGGCCGGGAGACCCCGAGGTCAGGATCAAAGTCATCCACGACATAAAAAAAGGTGATGCCTGCACGGTGCGTCATCTCTCGATGGGCTCCCACACGGGCACCCACATGGACGCTCCCTCTCACTTTCTGCGCGGCGCTCGCGCCATCGATAAGATGCCTTTCGAGGCCACGGTCGGCCCGGCCCGGGTCATCCCCATCCATCATAAGGAATCCATCACCGTCCGGGAACTCGAGCGGCACCGCATCCTTAAAGGCGAACGCATCTTGTTCAAGACCCGGAATTCAGGGTCTCTCTGGAAGAAAAAAAAATTCGCCAAGGATTTTGTATACATTTCTAAAGACGCTGCGGCTTACCTGGCGGGCCGGAAGATCAGGATGGTGGGCGTGGACTATCTCTCCGTGGGCGGCTTTTACGCGGACGGTCCCGCCATCCATAGGCAGCTTCTGCAGGCGGGAGTGTGGATTGTGGAGGGCTTGGACCTGAAAAGGATTCCTCCGGGCCGATATGACCTGGTCTGCCTGCCGCTCAAGCTCCGCGAGGGCGACGGCGCGCCCGCCCGGGCGATTCTAAGGAGGATTTAAATGGAGATCGGCATCATAGGCCTCGGGAAAATGGGCGGCAACCTGGCCCGCCAGGCGCTCAAGAAAAGAATAAAGGTCGCGGGCTTCACTCTCGAAGGCGCCCCCAAGGACCTCGTCCGGGCGGGCTTGGAAGAGGCCAAGCGGCTTCAGGATCTCCCCCGTCTCTTCAAGTCCCCGCGCGTCGTTTTACTCTATGTTCCCGCCGGGCCTTCCGTGGACAATATCTTGGATGAACTGACAGGAGTCCTTGCGAGCGGCGACGTCATCGCGGACGGGGGCAATTCCTATTGGGGGGATTCCATCCGGCGTCAGGAACGACTTTTGAAAACGGGGATCGGATTCGTGGACCTGGGCACGAGCGGCGGGGTGGACGGCGCGCTTCACGGCGCCTGTTTCATGGCGGGCGGGGAGAAAGACGCCGTCAAGAAAGCGGAGCCGGTCTTAAAGGCCCTGTCCGTCAAAGACGGCTATGTCCATGCCGGCCCGCCGGGTTCCGGACACTTCGTCAAACTCGTCCACAACGGCATAGAATTCGGCATGCTCCAAGCCATCGGCGAGGGCCTGGACCTCCTGGAGAACTACAAAGACACGCTCAACATCCGGAATGTTCTAAAGAGCTGGAGGAACGGCTCGGTCATACGCTCCTGGCTGGTGGACCTGATGCACGAGGCCTATCTGAAAGAAGGCGGCCTCAAAAAGATCCCCTCTTATGTGGAGGACACGGGCGAGGTCAACTGGCTCGTGGGCGACGCCCTAAAGATGGAAATCCCCATCCCCGTGATCTCTTCGGCCGTGATGCAGCTTTTCGCGTCCCGCGACTCCCAGAAGAAATGGGCCAAGGCCGTGGCCATGATGCGCCGCGGTTTCGGAGGCCACCCTTACGGGCCCTCCGACCCCGTCCGTCGCGAGAGAAAAGAAGGCCGGGTCACTTCTTAAAAATCCCCTTCAAAAAGTCCGCGAGCGCCTGCCAGCTTTTCTTGTCCGCCGCCTCGTTGTAAGCCATGCCCTTGGAATTGTCGTTCCCCGCCTCTTTGACCGTGAAACTGTGGACGGCGCCCGGGTATTTGATGAGCTGCCAGTCCGCTCCCGCGTTCTTCATCTCCTCTTCGAATTTGGGAATCCCGGGAACGGTCCAGGCGTCGTCGGCCCCCTGGAAGACCCTGATTTTTCCCTTGATGGCCCCTTTTGCGGCGGGGGTGGGGGACTCCAGGCCCCCATGAAAACTCGCCACGCCCTTTAATTCTTCGCCGCTCCGGGCCATCTCCAAGACCGTGGTGCCTCCGAAACAATAGCCGATGGCGGCGATGCGGTTCACGTCCACTTTTGTATTTTTCCTTAAGAACTCCAGCCCGGCATGTGCGCGGCTCCTCATCAAGGCCCGGTCATTCCTATATATCCCCGAAAGCTTCGCGGCCTCCTCGTGGTCCTTGGCCCGCACGCCCTTGCCGTACATGTCGATGGCGAACGCGGCATATCCCAGCTTGGCCAGCATGGACGCCCTCATCTTGGCGTAATCGCCCAATCCCGTCCACTCATGGACCACGACGACCCCGGGGACCTTTCCTTTGGCCGCGTCGTCATAGGCCAGGAAACCCTCGCAGACCGTATCGCCGTGCTTATATTCGACGATTTCTGTTTTTATCGCGGCCCAGGTCGAAATGGGGAGGGCCGACAACAGCGCAAGCAGCGTGATCTTTCTCATGTTCCACCTCTCAGTTCAAGATATCCAGAAAAATCCGGTTCGACACCATCCATCCGTTCAAATTCAAGGCCGCGCGGGAAGAATCCGCCGAAAATGAGAGAAGTCCCAAGTCCCGGTATTTCTCCAAAATGTCCCCAAAAAATTTCGATGTCTCCGGGGTGACATAAGCCCCTTCCTTGAGCCTCAATCCCAGCATCAGGCCTTCGCCGATCCTGTCCCGTTCCGACAGAGTCGATTTTTCCATCACCGGCTGTTTTTTTTGGCCGACTTGCGTCAAGTAGGCCTCCATCCGGCCGTGGTTCTTGGCGCGCGTCGCCCCGTCATATCCCGCGGCGGAGAGGCCGATGCCCAGGCAGGGTTCGTTCCTCCAATATTTCAGGTTATGCCTGCATTCATGGCCGGGTTTGGCGAAGTTGGAGATTTCATAATGGATGTAACCCTCGCCGGCGAGCTTGGCATTCAAAATCTCATACATGTCGGCCTGCAGCTCATCGTCCGGAGCGGTTTTTTGAAAGGAAAGAGCCGAGGGCTCGTCCAAGTCCAGCGCGTAGGCGGAGAGGTGCTCCGGCGAGAGAGCGAGGACCTTGTCCAAGGTCTCCGTCCAATCCGCCAGGGTCTGGCCGGGCAGGCCGAACATCAGGTCGATGTTGATGTTGCCGAACCCCGCGCGCCGGGCGTTGCCGAACGCCTCCGTGAATTTTTTGAAGTCGTGGAGCCGCCCCAAGGAGCGGAGATGGGAGTCCTGGACCGCCTGGAGCCCGAAAGAGACGCGGTTGACGCCCGTCTCGCGGGTCGCTTTGAGTTTGGGGAGGTTTCCGTCTTCAGGGTTCCACTCCATCGATATTTCCGCGCCCTTTTCCACGGTGAAATGGCGATGGATGGAACCCATCAGCCGGAGGATCTGCCGCGGGGAAAGGATGCTGGGGGTCCCGCCTCCGAGAAAGACCGTGTTCAAACGGGAAGGTTCATGGAACCGCATCTCCTTTTCCAGGGCGGAAAGGTAATCGGGAATTTTTTCACGCAGCCCGGGGAATGTGGCGAAGTGGCAGAACCTGCATTTCATCCTGCAGAAAGGGATGTGGATGTAGAGTCCCCGGGCCTTGTTCATGGCATTATAATATCAAAATTTTATGTATTGACATGAAAATCCCATTCTGATAGCATGGACGCACATGCTGAAATCTGCCCGGATTTCTTTCCTGCTCGCAGGCATCCTTTTCATCGCAGCCCCCTCATTTTCCCAGAACGCCCTCATCACTTCCGTCGCGGGCACCGTTGAGACGCGCCTTTCCAAGGACGCCCAGTGGCAGGCCGCCTCCAAAGGCGCCCAGCTCTCTGAGGGCTCTGCCGTGCGCACCGGGGACGACGGCCGTGCCATCCTCCTTTTCAAGAACGGCACCCGCATCTGGATCAAGGAAAAATCCACATTGGATCTGTCCGAACAGAAAGACCGGTCCCATCAAATCCTCTTAAGGGGCGGGTCCATCAAGGCCCGGGTCCCCCACC
>MGUS01000038.1:4113-8638 GCA_001800085.1 Elusimicrobia bacterium RIFCSPLOWO2_01_FULL_60_11
CTGGTGCTGGAGACGGATTCCTCCGGCGAGCCCTCCGTGGACGTCCTCTTCGGCGAAGTCCGCCTGGGGCGAGCGGCGCCGGAGAGCGACAACGAAACGGACAAGGTCTACATCCCTCAAGGCAACAATTATCTGGGCGGGCGCATCAAACTTCTCACCCGCGAACAGGAAGTTCTGGGCCTCGAGGACTGGTCTCCCGGCCTTACCCCTGACGAACGCAGAAAAGATCTGATCGAAAGCATGAAGAAGCGCAATGATGTGCGGGAATACGCCGCGCTCACGCGCGCCGCGGAAAGCGAGATATCGGAATCGCAGCAGCAGGTCAAGGAAGAGGACTTCGCCGCGGGTCGCACGCTCGTGGACGTCCACGGCAATGTCGTGCGCGTGGACCAGCGCCTGGACCGCCCGGACAACAAGACGCTCCAGGTGGTGAATGTGGTCAAGCGCTCCGGCTATGCCTCGCGCGGTTTCAGAAAATACGCTTACAACGGTTCTGGCGGAGCTCGCCTGGATTCCGTCAGCACCAAGATCGAATTCAACATCGCTCTGCCGGACAACTTGAGTGAATTCCCCGGGTTCTTCTCCGAGAACGACAACAAGATAGAAGTCGAGCGCTCTGAAGTGGTCTTCGCAAACATGGGAGATTCGGATGAGGTCTTCACTGTCGCCATGATGGGCCTGCGCAACCCGGACAGGGACGACGTCGACGTGAGCCTTTTCATCGGGACTCTCCAGACCGCAAGCGGGCGCAGCGGCAAGACCCGGCTCTTTCAATTGAGACAGCAGGCGGACGGCACCGTCCCCGGCCTCACCAAATTCATAGAGACCCCGGACACTTCCGAGATCAAGAATGAAGGGACGGATGAGCTTTATGGGAATTTTGCAAAGCTCTGGCAGGAATCCGGCGACGCCACCAATAAACTCTGGCTCGCCTCTGAATTTTTCGTCATCAACAATGCCGGCAAGGTGCGGAACCTGAAAGAATTCACGGACGGCTCGGTCAACTTCGAATCCCTTTTCAAGGACACCGCGGCCCAGCTGGGCATCTTCGCCAAGACGGATGTCGGCGCTCCGTCAACGGTGGATGCCACCAATTTCAGCGGGGGCAATGCCGCGAAGAAGAACATCGATGTCGTCATAATCCCCGACATCTTCGTCTCGGTCGTGAAATCCCTGGCCAGCAGCTTGGATTCGTTGAGCAAGTCCGTGGACTCCAGTTTCTCTTCCGTGAGCAATGCGAAATAAAAAGCTTCTTTTATTTGCTTTGGCGGCGGCCTTCCTGGCCCAGCCCCTGCGCGCGGAGAACCAGTTTCAAAGCTTCGGCATCCAACAGGCCGGCAAGCTCCTGGCCAATCCTCCCCTTTTCTTCTATGAATTCCAAAGGAACATGGAATCCACATTTCCTCTGCCCCCGGGCAAGCGTTTCGGCGTCAACACCCATCTTTTAGGCGGCATCATCATCATCCCCCTGCCGGATGTCACTTCCGTTTTCAACTTCTCGGCCAAGGTCCGGGTGCACCCGGAAAGCAAGCTGGCCCCGGGCATCCCCCAGGTGGACCTGGTGGGGGGATACTGGAATTCGGCCCTCACTTCGATGGTCGTTGATAAGAACGCCAAGACCACCGACACCGAGACAAAACTTTCCCGCGCGGAACTGGGCGGCAATTACGGCGCCGTCGTCTTCACCAGTTCGCTCGAACCTCGCGTCCGGCTCTTCTGGAGCTACAAGTTCTCCCGCATGAACATGGACATCGGCTTGAGCAAGCCGGAAGTCATCCTGGGCAATTCCGTGAGCGCCTTCAAGTCCGAGCTCACCGAGCACACGGTGGCGGCCGGCCTCGAGCACACCTACGGCGAGAACAAGCGCTGGATATTGGAAGGCGGCTACGGCGTGCGCAACAGCCTGCTCTCCGCCAAGGTGAGCTGGTACCGCAAATACCTGGAACTGGGCCTGAACATCTATCCGGAATCGGTCTTCATCATGCAGCCCCAGCTGAACCTCCACTTTAATTTCTGATGAAAAGACATCTTGCGGCATTGACGGTCCTTTTGAGCGGCGGCGCCTTGTCGGCCGCGCCCCTGGAGAACCGCTTCTTCACGCCCTACTTCGACATGGGCGTGAGCCAGGGGGCCTATCTCCCTTCTTCCGGCGATTTCTTCTCGGGGGCGCACATGAACATGAATGTCGGGGCCCTGGCCAAGATCACGGACAAGCACTCCATCTTCGCCCTCTATGGCCTCAATTTCGCGGGCCAGGCCTTCCGCTTCCAGGACACTTCCGAGTTCGATTCCAAGGACCTCTCTCACAACTTCAATTTCGAATACCGCTGGCAGGTCCTGGATTTCCTGCGGCTGCGTCCGAGTGCGGCCTACGGCATGAACTATACGCGCACCGCGGCGGGCGAGATCTGGGGCGAAGGCCTCTACGATTCCAAGTCCGTGGGCGGGGGCCTGGCGGCGGACTACACTTTCGGCATGTTCGACAAGGACGCCACGCTCACGGCCAATTGGATCTACCGCCAGATTAAGTTCCCCAACTACACCGACATCATCCGCGAGTTCCAGGGCACGGACTCCCAGGCGGAGCTGGCGGGGGGCCTGAAGGACCAGAAACTCGCCGAATACGGAGCCATGCTCTCCTGGAACCGCATATTCGCGCGTTTCCGCTACAACACCATCAACTATGACAACGAGCGCGTGGTGCAGTCCAACGGCGTCTACGGCGCTGAGAAGCAGAAGGACAGCAACATCATCCTCTCGGGCGGCTTCAGCCGCAACCTCTGGATCTTCGAGGCCTCGCCGGAGTTATCCTACGCCACGCACCGTTCCAACCAGAATTTCCTGCTTTTTCAGTCGGTCACGGACCCTTCGCCCGTCTTCGCCGCCAACTTCTACGATTACAACGAGATGGGCATCGCCCTTCCCTTCTTCATGAACCTGACGAAAAAATGGGCCTTGAACCTGGGGCTGGACTGGAAGCGCAGGAGCTACAGCGACCGGGAGCCGAGATCGGGGACCAACGCCTTCATCGCGGGGGAGAAGCAGACCAACAACTTTGTGATATTCACCGGCGGCGTGCGCAAGAAGATGAACGAGGTGGCTTCCATGTTCCTCACCTACTCACAGGTAGTGGCCACTTCCAACAACAAGTTCCAGAGGTACCTGCCCACCAACTACAGCGGCCAAAGTATCCTTCTGGGCTTCCGCCTTACCTACTAAAAATATAAAATAGAGTTCTTTGGACGGGTGGCACATTTGCTTATTCCTGCTTTTATAAGGGATAGTACACACCCGTCAGGATTAGGAGATTTTTGTAAGGATGGACGGGTGGCCGTACCCATATCTTATTCCTTCATTTCATAGGAAGGGTACAGGCCACCTAGATCTTAAGAGAGTTTTTATATGGACGGGTGGCCGAGCGGCTAATGGCACAGGTCTGTAAAACCTGCGGGCTTACGCCCTACGAAGGTTCGAATCCTTCCCCGTCCAATCGATTTTAGGGTTATTTGGCGCTTTGGAGCGCGCACTCGTCGATGATGAGATGCATCACCTTGCCCATGCAGACCCCACGCAAGGTGACGGCCTGGCCGAGCTTGACCTGCTTGGCCTGGTCCCGGTTTTGAGGGGAAAAGATGCACTGTACTTCTCCCAGAGCGTCCCCGCCGCGCAGGATGACATAAGGCAGCCCCAAAGTCGTCTGGTCCAGGTGGTCGGCGACCCCGCTGATCTCGACATATTTTCCCGAATACTTCAGGATGGCTTCCTTGCTGTTCTTGAATTCTTTGTATAGGCCTTCGGACGTCACCTGGATGGGCGTCTGCTTGAAGACCTCGGCTTTCCGCGGGGCGAACTTCCCCAGGGCCAGAGCGGCGATAAGGGCCGCCAGGATGACCCCCATCGTTATCTTGAATTTATCCATGTCGAATATGTCCCCCTTACGGTGCCATTATATGATAAAATTAAGATAAGAGCTTGCAACAGCCTTCCTGCGAGGGCAAAGCGGGTGAAAAATGAAAATGAGCAAAGAGATGAGCAAAGAAGACATCAATAAAGACGAAAAGAAAGCCGAAAAGATGGAAAAATCCCCATACATCAACAAGAGCATCTATGAGAATTATTTCAAGGGGATGAAAGAGAAGAATCACAAACGGGTCAAACAGGGGCTCGAAGCCATCCCTGTGCGTTCGTTCGAGGAGTGGTCCACGAACTAACGTCCCAACCGGGGTTTCCCGTGCTTGGGGCGCGAGAAGTAGCGCCTCTGCCCCCTCCGGAAACACTCTTCGCAGACGCTGTAGGAATGGATGACGGGCAGGGTATTGCCGCACTTGCGGCAGCGGGCGCGCAGGTCGCTCTTGGCGGTCAGCTTCTGGTCTATCTTCTCGATCAAACCCCACTTATAATTCAACACCTTCTCCTTCTCCGCCCCGTGGCGGCTCACTTCCTGCCTGTTGGAAAGCCAAAGATAGATATCGCACTGCTCCACCACGTTCTCAGACCCTAAGAGCGTGTCTTCCTTTTCGCGCGG
>MGUS01000039.1:0-3510 GCA_001800085.1 Elusimicrobia bacterium RIFCSPLOWO2_01_FULL_60_11
TTGGCGTCCGAGCCCGCGATGACGGCCTTCACTTCCCGCCCCTGGATCTGCCCGTTGACCTTGTCCCCGATCTTCAGCTTGGAGCCGTTCTTGATGGATTTTTTGGGTATCTTCTGCATCAGGTCCGCGTCGATGTGGCCGTATCCCTTGCCCGGAGGCACCCTGACATGCTTTTTGTCCCCGGCCTTGGCCCCTTTCAACCCCTCTTCCAGGCCGGGAACGATCTGCCCGGCGCCCTGGACATAAGTCATGGGAACCCTGTTCACGGACTTGTCGGCGACCTTGCCTTCAACGGTCAGCACATAAAGGAATTTCACCGTGGAGCCGTTTTGAATCGTGCTGCTCCCGGCACCCCAGGCATTTCCCAAGGCGCAAAATAGAACGAGGGCGGCTATTTTCTTCACAAATCTGTAGGCGTGGGCGGGATTTGAACCCGCGAATAACGGTTTTGCAGACCGCTCCCTTAGGCCACTTGGGTACCACGCCGAAATCTGGAACTCATTATAACTCATTTTGCGGGCCGCATGCATTTGATCACGCCTCATGCTTCGCGGTCTTGGTTGAACTAACCGGGAAAATACTTATTTTTAAATTTGAATATTTTTTAGAGCATTTTTTACTGATTTTATTTTCTTAATATTTGGTCCGGCTGGCAAAAGGCCTTTCCATTCAGCATCACCTAGTAAAAATGGCTTCGTTCTAATTCTTTTTGTCGGGAAGAAACATCCGAAAGGAGGGCCGTCTAGGTAGTGGTCGCATTCTTTTACAACCCATTGATCGAATTTACTATCTATATAGACAAAACCGTCTCCCGTCCACATAGCGACGGCAGAGATTTAAAGATTGTTTTGCATCTCATTGCTGCGGCCTTTTTCGATAAGAAGTTTTAGAACGCCGATTCCCGCTTCCATGTCTTTGGCCGCTTTGTCTGGTTTTGAGCGCCTCTGTGAGACGATGATTTTGTGAAGTGCAAACCGAATGGGATCGGGAAGCCGAAGGCTCAAGCCGTTGGCCTCAATCTCTACCGTGCCTTCCGTGATGAGATTTAGAAAGCGCAAGCTTTGGGCATTGATCGCCAATTGAGGAATTTTTACCGGCTCGTCATTTCCCTTGCCCTTTTCCGGAACCAAAAATTCAACGATGAGTAATGGATGTTCCATCCGGATATATCCTTTTGAACCCTTGCATAGGTTATATTGGTTCTTTACCACGCAAGCTGCTCCTCAAGAATCTGACCTGCTTTTTCACCAGGGATAGGAGTTTCCTGTATTTTGCCCGGAGGTCTTTCGTCTTCCCATACTTCTCCCGGTCTTCCACGGAGACCCGTCCCTTGTACATGAACTTGACCTTGCCATGCTCTCTCGAAACCAGATAGTAATATTCATGGCCCTTGATCCGTTTTTTGACCAAGCTGCCTTTGGGCAGTTTGGACAGCTCCCTTTCATACCCCTTTTGAAGGTGAAGGGAGTTGTCTAATTCTTCTTTCAGAACGCTTTTTATCGGCCCCATTAATCCATTCATATAGTTACCATACAATACCTACTATATTATAGCTTGTATGGTAACTTAGCGTTCAAACGGGGAGACTTTACAACCGTGTACAACTTTGTTTACGACTGAGGGGTCAAAAAGGGTCAATATGGGTCTCACTGGGTCCAAGTCGCTCGGCCGCTTTCTTATAACGTCTTAAGGTGGCGGCATTTCCTCGTTGAAACTCGGTCAACGGAAGTGTGCGATAGGTTCGGCTGTTCTTGAGATTTGCAGACCGCTCCCTCGGCGTACCTCAAAAAAACTTCATAAGATACGCCTGCCCCCGGAGCGAAGCGAAGGGGGTAGGCCACTTGGGTACCGCGCCAAAAAGCCCATTTTATTCTATTTGAAGGGAGCGTGCAAACGCGCGCCCTGCCCCGCAGTTATGGAGGGTCAGGGAACCGCGGCTTGAACGGGGAATTTCACCGTGAAGGTCGTGCCTTTTTCGGCTTTTGAGGCGAACTTAATGGTTCCGTTGTGACGCTGAATGATTTCCTTGCAGATGGTCAAGCCCAGTCCCGTCCCCTTCCCCATCTCTTTGGTGGTAAAGAAGGGTTCAAAGACATTCGCCTGTACTTCGGTCGGAATTCCTTTGCCCGTGTCCTCCACTTCGATTTGGACATTGACTTGCCCGTTTGACTTGAGGCAGGTTCGAATGATAAGCTGGCCGCCCTTCAGCATGGCGTCCATGGCATTGTGGGAGAGGTTGAAAATTACCTGCTGCACCTGGTCGCGGATGGCCGTCATTTCCGGTATGGACCTATCCAGGTCGAGGCATATTTCAATCTCGCTCATTTTTGCCCGGGGCTCCAGGAGCTGGAGGGTGCTTTCAATGATCTCATTCAAGTTGCAGGAGGCCATCTCCGTCTTCTCCGTCCGGGAGAAAGTCAGAAGCTCCTGGACGAGCCGTTTACAGCGATTGGCCTCCCGGTCGATGGTTTGAAAGACGACGCTGAAATCGACTCCGGATTGGGCCTTCTTCAAGGCGGACTGGGCAAAACCCATGATGACGGTGAGAGGATTGTTCAATTCGTGGGCCATGCTTGCGGCGAGCTGACCCATGGCCGACATCTTCTGGAGGCGTTCATAAATGGCTCCGATCCGCTTCTCGCGGCTCGTGTCCCGGAATACGATGACCACGCCCATCACGTTGTCGTCGATGTCGCGGATGGGGGCGATGCTGTCACCAATCGGCACTTGGGTGTCGTCTTTGCGGATGAGCCGGCTGTCGTAGGACAGATCGACCACCAGGCCTTCCTCGGCGGCGCGCCGGATGAGATTTTCGGGGGACTGGGACGCGGACGGCGTTTCAATCCGGAATACCTTCATGAGGTCCATTCCCAGGGCTTCCTTTGATTCCCATCCGGTGAGCGCTTCGGCCATCGGGTTCATGAACCGGATGATGCCGTTCTTGTCCGTGCTGATGACGCCGTCCCCGATGCTTTTGAACATGGTCGAGAACCACCGCTCCACATTGCGGATCTTCTGCTCCATCCGGTGCTTGTAAACCGCGATTTCGATGCAGATCTGGAGCTCGCGCTCTTCGAAGGGCTTCAAAAGGTACCCGTAGGGCTCCGAGATCTTCGCCCGCTCCACCGTGGCCTTGTCCGCGTGGGCGGTGAGGAATATGACGGGGATGTCGAACTTGGAGTGGATCGCCGCCGCCGCGTCCACGCCGTCCATATTTCCTTTCAATGTGATGTCCATCAGGACCAGGTCGGGGGATTTTTCTCCGGCGAGCTTGACGGCGTCCTCGCCGGTGGCTGCCGTGGCGGGGACTCTGTATCCCAGCTTTTCCAAGCTGTTTTGAATGTCCCTGGCGATCAAGCGCTCATCTTCGACCACTAGAACACTGACTTTCGGCATGTTAGGTCTCCTTTGGCGTGTCAAAAATTATTTTCACTTCCGCTCCCCCGGCATTTCTGGCTTCCACCCTCCCCTGAAGCTGTTCCGAGAGGGTGCAGACCAGCTGAAATCCCA
>MGUS01000039.1:3538-10605 GCA_001800085.1 Elusimicrobia bacterium RIFCSPLOWO2_01_FULL_60_11
AACTTTTCATGGGAGACCGCTCAAATTCAATGATGAGTTTACCCGTGCGATCATGGGGGAAAGCGTATTTTAATGAATTCGTGAGAAGTTCGTTGATGATGAGCGCGCAGGGGATAGCCGTGTCGATGTCCAGATAAACGTCCTTGATTTCTGTCTGTAAAGTCACTTTGTCCGTGCTCACCCCGTAGGATCGGAAAAGATGGGTGGCCATGTTCCGGACATATTCCGAGAAATCAATTTTGGCCAGGTCCCGGGACTGGTACAGTTTTTCATGGATCAGGGCCATGGACCGGACGCGGTCCCGGCTTTCCTTGAACATGCCCAGCATTTTCGGGTCCTCGATGTAGCGCGACTGCATGTTGAGGAGCGTGGAAACGATCTGGAGGTTGTTCTTGACGCGGTGGTGGATTTCCTTAAGAAGCACTTCCTTTTCCTTGAGGGAGGACGAGATCTGTTCCTGGATGAGCTTCTGCTCGGCGGCGCTCCTCTTTCTTTCCGTGATGTCCCGGATGATGCTCAAAACGAGGTTGCCTTCTTTGGCGTTCACGGGCCCCAGCATGATGTCCACGGGGAATTCCGTCCCGTTTTTTCTCACGCCGTAGAGTTCCAACCCTTCATTCATCTCCCGGGTCCTGGGATTTGCGTGATAGTTTCCCCGGTGGCCCACATGAGAGGAGCGGAACCGGGAAGGCATGAGGATTTCCACGGGCTTGCCGAGGATCTCTTCCAGGTCGTACCCGAACATCACTCCCGCCTTGCCATTGGCGTGCGTGATGCGCCCCCGGCCGTCGACCACGACAATGGCGTCCGGGGCATGTTCGAAAAGCCCCTCGAACATCGCATGGCTGGAATCATCGGCCTCCCCCAGGCCCGTTTTCGGGGGGTCGGAAACCAGGAGACCTTTTATAAATTTAAGCACAAAACTGCGGGTCGCGTTTCCGGTTTGACACAGATGTGACGGGCCAAGGAAACGGCTTTTGAGGGTTTAGATTTTGGTCGTTTTTATGCGCCGAACCGTTTTTGCAACCGTCGGCTTCGGTTCGGAAAAGGTCTTCTGATGCATGGACAACAGAGCTCCGACGGTTCCCATGATTTGATGAAGCTCAAAAGGTTTATAAAAGAAGGCGTCCGTATGTTCCTGCATGAATTTAAGCTTTTCACCCAGGAGCTTTTTTCCCGTGATCCCGATGACCTTGACCTGGGCCGTCTGCGGGTCGGCCCTTAAGCTGGCCAAGACCCTCGCCCCGTCCACCACCGGCATCACCACATCCAAGATCACCAGGTCCACGGGCTTCTTGCCCAGTTCGATCAGCGCCTGGATCCCATCCTCGATCCACTCGACCTCCGCCTCCGTCCCGAACGCCTCCTTCAAGGCCCGCAGGATCAGCCGTCCGACGGTCCCTTCGTCTTCGACGACCAGGATTCTGCTCCGTTTCTTCTCTCCCATGCCTTCCGGGATCGGCAAACGATATTGCTCTAAAAACTTCAGGAGATCGCTCTCCCGCACGCGCCGGTGTCCTCCGGGCGTGGCGAAGGCAGGCATTCTTTTCTGCTGGATCCACTTGATGATCGTCGTGGGCTTCACCCCGCACATCCCCGCGATCTGAAACGTCGTATAGGTCTTTTCCATAGCTTGCTTTATCCCCCGTTTTTCTTTAAATAATAATAATAGTATTGACAGAATTAAAAGGTTTGATGATTATAGGTTAAAATCACAGTTTTGTCAAGAGAACCGGCCTTAAGCGGCCGGAGTGAGGAGAGAACGGACGGCGTTCAAAAAATCTTCCAGATCCACGGGTTTATGCAGAAGGATCAGGGTTTTATCTTCAATGACTTGTTCCAGACCGGCGTTCAATACATCCCCGGTCACGAGAAGGAACTCCGGCCGGGGGTGCTTGGACCATTGGGTCCAGTTCTCGTAGAGGTCGATGCCGGTCCCTTCACCCAGGCGCACGTCCGCCACGATGAGGTCATAGGGTCTCTTTACAATTTTCATCTTGGCTTCTTCCAGGGAGGATGCCGCCTCCGCAAGATGTCCGTCCATGCGCACGACCTTGGACAAATAGGCCAGGATGTCCGGCTCGTCATCGATCAGAAGTATATTCTTTCCCTGGACCTGGGGCAGGGACATTTTTGGGGTCTCCGGCACGCGTTCTTTTCCCTTGGCGATGGGGAGCTCGATCCAGAATGTGGTCCCCGCGCCGGCCATGCTGCGGAAGCCAATCGCGCCCCCGTGGTCCTGCATGATCTGGCGGCAGACCGAAAGCCCCAGCCCCGTTCCCCGCCCCTCCGGCTTCGTCGTGAAAAAGGGCTCAAAAAGTTTTGCCTGCACTTCCCGGGGAATCCCCGGCCCGGAATCGGCAAGCTCCGCCCTCACCCTGTTTCTCGAACGGTAGACCCTGATATTCATCTCCTTCGGGCCCGGCCAGCCGGTCATGGCGTCGCAGGCGTTGTTGACAAGATTCACGAAAACCTGCTGGATCTGCTGAAAATCTCCCTGGACAAGGGGGATGTTGGATGGAATTTTGGAATGAACGGCGATGTTGGCCGATTTAGAAAGCTTGTATTGGAGCAGGTCCAAGGCGGCCTCGATGGCCTTCTGGATCCGCACCGGGCGCTTTTCCAGCTCTCCGTGCCGCACAAAGAGGAGCAGGTTATCGATGATTTTCCTGCAGCGGAGGGAATTGTCGACGATCATCTTCAGTTCTTCATCGGTCCTGTCCCGTTCTTCGGACGGGAAGCGGTGTTTCTTTTCTCCCTTCCCGCCCGTTAAATGAGACAAGGAAAGAAGCTGCGCGTAGCCGATCACGGCCTGGAGAGGGTTGTTGAGTTCATGAGCGATGGAGGACAAGAGCTGTCCGACCGCTGAAAGCTTTTCAGAACGGATGATCTGCGCTTCCAGTTTTTTGGCTTCGGTCACGTCGCGGATCACGATCGTCCATTCCTTGTTCATCCAGAAATCCTGGAAGGATCCGCCCCAGGAAAGATCCAGAGAGAGCTTCCGTCCGGATTTGGTCACGCCCTGGATCGGGTAGTCGCGGACCGATCCCTGGAGCATGACCTCGCTCATGAGTTTCTTGAAATCGGCTTCCCGGTCCGGCGGGAAAAGGACGGGCAGGGGCTTGCCGAGGATGAAGTCCCGGGAATATCCGAAGATCTGTTCTGCCCCCCGGTTCCAGGTGGCGATGCGATGCTCCCGCGAAAGGCCCAGGATCGCGACCGGGGAATTTTCCAGGACCGATCTGAAGCGGGCCTCAGATTCGGACAGATTTTGAAGGAGTCCGGTATTTTCCCTGACGCGCGCTTCCAGGTCGCGCGTGCGCTCCTCGAGGCTTCCCGCCATGGTGTTAAAGGCCTTGGAAAGGGTACCGATCTCGTCCTGGCTTTGAACCGTGACGCGGGCGGAGAGGTCGCCCGCCTGGAGGCCTTGCGCGGCACGCACCAACTCTTTGATGGGATGCGTGACCGAACGGACTCGAAAGACCACGAAGAGCACGACTAGGAGGCCGCAAAGCCCGCCGATCCAGAGAGTGAGGTCCCGGATCTGATTGAGGGGATTCAAAAAATCGCTCGCATTGGTCCCGAGGGTCACATTCCATTGGGTCTCTGAGATGGGGGCTTGAGTCACCAGGTGATCCTGGGGTCTCTTGGACGGAGCGGCAGGTTTTCCCAGGATGATCTTGCCGTCCTTGTCCGTGATATAGGCCCAGCCGGAGGACCCCACGTTCAGCCGGTTCAAGATATCCGTCACCGGCGAGAGGCTGCATTCGAAGACGAGGATCCCCCTGAACGCTCCGGATGGGTTGAAGAGCGGCTTCTCGTAGACGATGATGGGCCCGAAGGCCGGATCGTTCTGCAGGGAATATCTGTAAGGATCGCCGGTCCCAGGTCTGAGGATCCGTCCCTTCGGATTTTCCCTCTCGGTGGAGATCCGGGACGAAACGATCTTGAAGACCTCGTTCCCTTTTTCATCCCTGTAGATGATGCGGTCGTAGACCCCCGTTCTCTGCGAGAACCTTGAAAAATACCTCTCGATCTCCTTGCGGTAGGTCTCGGCTTCCTGATTCAGGCCGAAGTCGAGATTGTTGTAATAATCGGCCAGCAAGGGGGTCTCGGCGGTGGTCTCAAGGTCGTGGATTCTCTGCTTGAAGAAATCCGACAGGGCCGTGCCGGCCTGGCTGCCCAGAGTGGCGATCTCCTTGTTGATGTTGCCCACGATGTGTTTTTTCGATATCCAATAGGCGGAAGTTCCCAGAACGCAGATGGCGGAAAGGGAGACGGGGATGACCCCGAGGATCAGCCGCCGGGCCAGCGAAGATCCGAGCATTATCTTTTACGGCCCCCAAAAACGGCGAACCCGAATGATTTCCAATAACATTCGACTTCCTCAAAACCGGCGGCGGAGAGCCATTTGAGTTGGTGGATGAGAGGGGAGGGTTGGTCCCCTTCGGCCTCCTGAGTCTTGCGGATGTATCTTCGGATCTCTTCCGGGTCCGCTTTTTCCCGGCCCGAGCTGTAAAGATTCCTCTGGATCATTTTCACCCAGGCGTCTTCATACAACCGGTCGAAAAAAGCGTGCTCGCCGCTCAAAGGATCGGCGCAAAGGAAGAGTCCGCCGGGGCGGAGCTGGCGGTGGATCTTGCTGAACAAGGCCTCTTTGCCTTTGGCGTCCAGGTGGTGAATGGCCCCCACCGAAACGATGGCGTCGAAAGACCCCAGCCCGTTCCACCACGAAGGTTCACCGAAATCCCTTTGGACGAAATCACAGCGAAGGTCCGCCCCCAGCCGTTTCCGCGCCTGGTCCAGCATGTCCGGGGAGCCGTCCAGGCAGGTGATCTTGGCATTGGGATGATTTTCCAGGATGCGGGCGGCCACGCTTCCCGTTCCCGTTCCCATGTCCAAGATCCGAAGGCTGCGGTCTTGAAAGGTGAGCTCAAGCGCCTCGGCGACGCTGCCCAGCATCTGTTCATGGACCGGGCCGGCCCCGGCTTTGATGAAGTCGTCGTATTGGACCGCTCGCTCCTGGGAGTAAGCCATCCGCCATTTTTTATCGTTCATGCTTTTCGTCCTCCATGACGGCTTGATCCAGATTCATGAGCATTCCCGTGAAATGAGGTGAATACTTGAGGCCGCTCTTCAACCCGAAGGTCCGGATGCGCTGGTAGGTGAAAAGTCCCAGAGCTTCATCGTAGATCCACCGGTCCAGTTCCCGGGCCAGGCGTTCGTGTTCTTCGGGGTCGCGGGTTTGCATCATTTTTTGATAGAGTTCGTCAAAGCCGGGCACCCCCCCGGCGCTCGCCGGAGAGCGGCTGTGTAAACAGATGGATGCCAAAAAGCAGACATGAGCCAAAGGATCCGGGGCCTGGTTGGCAAAGACATCATAATCCCGGATGCGGTTCTCCGAGATGATCCGTGTCACGTCCTTGATGGGCCGGACCTCCAATTCGACTTTGAGGCCGACCTGCTCAAAATATTTCTTCAGCATCCTGCTTTCCCTTTCCGACTGCTGGGTCGAGAACATTTTAAGGATAAAATCCTTGGGCCAGCCGGCCTTGGCCAACATCCTCTTGGCCAGTTCAGGGTTATAAGGATAAGGCGCCAAAGTCGGGTCGTGTCCGACCTCTCCCTTCATGCTGAAAGTGGCCAGGGGCTTGCCGTTGCCCAAAGCTCCATAGCGGATCATGTCTTCCTTGTTGATCGCCAGGTTCAAGGCCTGCCGGATCTCCCGGCGGGCCAGGGGCCCCCGGAAGTTCGTGAACCAGAAGGTGTGGGTGACCAAGGTCTCCTGCTTGACGATCTTCAACCCCCGGGTTTTCGCCACTTCCAGAGTCCTCGTCCCGGGGATCTCGGCCACTAGATCCACTTCGCCGTTGATCAAAGCGTCGATCTGCTTTTCGATCGGGATGAATTTAAAAACGATGCGCTTAAAATAAGGCGGCTGACTTTCCCAATGCTGCGGGTTATGCTCCAAGACCAGCTCAGCTCCCTTTTTCCAGGAGGCAAAGCGGTAAGGCCCCGTGCCCACGGGACGTTCTCCCAGGGAAGCCGCGAGGGGAATGGGAACGATCAGCCCGAAGACCGCCAACCGCCTTAAGGCGACTTCCGGCGGCTCATCCGTGTCCAGTCTCAGGTTCGAGGTGGACTCGGCGATGACGTCACGGATCGGGCCCAACTGGAGCGTGACGGAGTTGGCCAGCTTCAGCTGCCGCTTCAAACTTTCCCGCACGGCCTGAGCGTCGCATTTCGTTCCGTCATGGAACCTTGCCCCCTGACGGAGGTGGAAGCGCAGCCCTTGCCCGGCGATCACATCCCAGCTCTGGGCCAGGGAGGGAACGACGTTGCCGTCTTTATCGAGCCGGACCAGGCCTTCGTAGACGTTGTGGAATATCCCGTAGGCCTTGTTGTCAAAGGAAAGGTGAGGGTCGAGAGCTGCGGGGTCGGCCACGTCGTCGCAGACGACGATCGTCGAGGCCTGCAGATTGATAGGGAGGCAGACCGAAAAAAATATGAAGGCGAGCGGCTTCATGTTTGGAATAAGCTAGCATTTTAGTCATGTCCGCGAAAGCGGGCCGAGGGGACCCGCTTGAGCGATGTATTGCTCCACTGCCTTCATCCTGGAACCGACCGGAGGAACTTCCTCCGGGTCCACCATGGCCTCGATCACCGCGGGCTTGCCCGTCCGCAAACACTCTTCAAGCGTGCCGCCGAGCTCCCCGGGGCGGCTCACGCGGTAGCTGAGCGCTCCAAGAGAAGACGCGAGCTTGCAGATGTCGATCGGCCGGCGGAAAAGAGAATAATGGAAATCGCCTCCGAACAGGATATTTTCTCCGTGATAGACCATTCCGTGTCCGCCGTTGTTGAGGACCAGCCAGATGACCGGGATATCATACTCGCAGGCTGTGTGTACTTCCATGCCGTTCATGGCGAACCCTGCGTCGCCCACGACGGCGATGACGGGGCGGTGGGGAGCCGCGAGCTTGGCCCCGATGCAGGCGGAGATCCCATACCCCATGGAAGCGAACCCGAGGCAGTGGAAGACCGAATGGGGCTGGTTCACCCTCAGGTAA
>MGUS01000039.1:10613-11244 GCA_001800085.1 Elusimicrobia bacterium RIFCSPLOWO2_01_FULL_60_11
CCAGGCCATGTGGTCCCCGATGTCGCAGAAGATGGCCGCGTCCTCGGGGAGCGCGTCCCCCAAGTCCCGCATGAGCCGCTGAGGTTTCAGGGGGACTTGTTCCGAGGACATTTTTTCCATCTGAACGCACCCCGGATGGCGGCTCAAGAATTCGCGGGCCGGCTCCGCCGAGCGCGGCATGGATTCCATCCACCGCATTTCCCTCTCCATTTGGTGTGAGAGCTCGGTCAAAACGGTCTTGGCGTCGCCCAGGAGGCCCACTTTTGCGGGATAATTTTTGCCTATTTGCACCGGGTCCACGTCGATTTGGAGCAAGGCATCCTTGGGCATGAGTCGCTTGTCCCAGGCATTGGTGGCATCCTCGCCCAGGCCCGTTCCCACGGCCAGGAGGACATCCACTTCCCCTGAGAGAAGATAGGCATCGGCTTTGGGAGAGCTTGCGAATCCGAAAATTCCCATCGACAAAGCGTCATCTTCCGGAAAAGCTCCCTTGGCCTTGAATGTTGTGGCCACGGGGATGGCGAACCTTTTGCTGACATGCTTCAACTCTTCATAGGCCCCGGACAGGTTGATTCCGCCGCCCGCCAGGATGGCCGGCTTTTTGGCCCGGATCAAGATGCGGCTCGCCTCT
>MGUS01000039.1:11266-11654 GCA_001800085.1 Elusimicrobia bacterium RIFCSPLOWO2_01_FULL_60_11
CCTCCGGGAAGCGAGATGCGGGCTCGTCCGCGATGATCTCTCTGGCGATATCCGCGGGGAGACTGAAATGCACCGGTCCTGGTTTGCCGCTCAGGGCCATCCGAAGGAGATAACGGACCGTTTCTCCCAGCTTGTCCGCACGGTTCAGCATGACGCTGGCTTTGGTGATCGGCCTGAACATCTCAACCACGCCCAGGCCGTTATCGGCGCTTTCTTGCAAGGCCCCGCGGCCCAAAGCGCCGGTGGCCACTTGTGCCGTGATCAAGAAGACCGGAATGCCGTCTTCAAAAGAAGTGGAGATCCCCGTGACCGCATTAGTGCAGCCCGGCCCTGCGGTCACGCAGCAGGCGCCCAGGCCCCGGCGCATGCGGGCGTAGCCGTCCGCCAT
>MGUS01000039.1:11713-14032 GCA_001800085.1 Elusimicrobia bacterium RIFCSPLOWO2_01_FULL_60_11
CCCGAAGATGTATCTCACGCCCTGCGCTTCAAGATATTTCAGAAGAAGCGTCGCGGCCGTAACCCTTTTAGCGGCTGTGGTGACCATCAAAGCCCCTCCTTTGGATGCATGTGACCGCGGCGCAAAGTGTTCTGCCGCCGGCTGCAAGGTGAACAACAGGTATTACATGAAAAATAGGTATAATAACTATATATATTATATAAGTTTGAAGTCAAGAATAATCTTGATCCAGCCCCATTGACAAAACACATAATACATGTTAAACATATAAAACAGTAAAAACAATCAAAGGAGATACCCTGGTTATGGAACGAAAGGCCTACGGCACCTACGAAGTCGCGGATATCTGCCATGTGACCCCGGCCACCATCGGGAACTGGATAGACAAGGGCATTCTGCCCACCTTCAGCACGGGGGGAGGCCACCGCAGGGTCTGGAGCGACGACCTGGCGCGTTTCCTCACGGAGCACAATATCCCGGTCCCGGGCGAACTGGTCGCCATCCAGAGGCCGGCCATCCTGATCGTCGATGACGAAGTCCAGGTCCGGCGGGTGGTCAAGCGCGCTCTGCGCCAGATCTATCCGGAGGCCGTCATTTTCGACGCGGAGGATGGGTTCGAAGCGGGCCAGAAAGTGGCCCAGATCCTGCCATCCTTAATAATCCTGGACATCATGCTGCCCGGTCTTGACGGCTATAAGGTATGCAAGGCCATCCGGGCCAACGAGCGCATGAGGCACTCCAAGATCCTGGCCATCTCGGGCCACAACATCGAGGAGACGCGCAAGAATATCCTGGCGGCCGGCGCCGACGACTTTTTGGGCAAGCCTTTCACCGTGGACGCCTTAAAGGAGAAAGCGATCCGCCTTTTGAAGGCGGATAAAATGACGGAGGCCAGAAAACCGTGAAGAATAGGGTAAGGGGGGCAGAGCAGGACGTGACCGTGCGGGCGGAAGATCAGATCTATTTGCAGACCCAAGCGTTGGATGCCGCGGCCAACGGAGTGATGATCACGGACGTGAAGGGCATTATTTTATGGACCAACGCGGCTTTCTCCGTTTTGACGGGCTATACGGCCGAAGAGGTCAAGGGCAAGCATCCCAAGATGCTCAAGTCCGACAAGCAGGACAAGGCGTTCTATGAGGACCTTTGGAAAACCATCCTGTCCGGTCGGGTCTGGCACGGTGAACTGGTCAACCGCCGCAAGGACGGGACGCTTTATCCCGAAGAGATGACCATCACGCCGGTCAAGATTGAAGGGCACGAAATCACCCATTTTATCGCCATCAAACAAGATGTCACGTACAGGAAGAAAATGGAAGCCATGCTCCTTCAATCCGAGAAGATGTCCGCTGTGGGCCGCCTGGCCGGGGGCGTGGCGCACGAGATCAACAATCCCCTGGGGGTCATCATGGGGTTCGCCCAGATCTTGCTCCGGCGCTACAGGGATGACAAGGACCTTGCCATGCCGCTCATGTCCATCGAACGGGAAGCCCAGCGCTGCAAGGCCTTTGTTTCCGAACTTCTCACATTCTCGCGCACGGCGAATGCAGCAATGGAGCCCTGTGATTTTAACGAGCTCGTCCGGGAGTCCATGCATTTGGTCGGAAGCAAGGCCAAAACCATGGGCACGGAACTAAAGCTGGAACTGGCGGAAGGCCTTCCGCCAGTTCTTGTCAATAAAAATCAGATCCAGCAGGTCATCGTCAATCTCTGCAGCAACGCCCAGGACGCCGTGGGGGAACGGGGGACCCTCACCGTCCGGACGTTGGCGCGGGGCAAGGAAGGTAAGGACTTCATAGAGCTGCAAGTGCGGGATAACGGCGCGGGGATCGCGCCGGAAATCAAAGACAAGATATTCGAACCCTTCTTCACCACCAAAGAAGTCGGCAAAGGCACGGGCTTGGGGCTGGCGCTTGTCTATGAAATCGTTCAGAAGCATCAAGGGACCATCGAGGCGGAAAGCGAGCGGGGGAAAGGGACGACAATTAATATCTATCTGCCATTGACGAAGGGAGAAAAACATGAAAACGCTTGATATCCGCAAAGCCTTGAGCTTGACTCTCTGCGCCGCCATGGTCCTGCCCGGCCCCCTTTGGGCCGCCGCGGCGAGCGTGGAGGACACGTTCCGGTTCTTTGAGCAGGAAGCGATCGTGGTGACCGCTTCGCGCATCCCCAGCAAGATGAGCCGGGTCCCGGCGACGGTGCATGTGGTCACCAGTGAAGACATCAAGGCCTCCGGCGCCCTGAACGTCTGGGACGCTTTGCGGGTCGTCCCGGGCCTCGACATCATGAGCACGAAGACGTCTTACGCGGACATGA
>MGUS01000039.1:14054-22353 GCA_001800085.1 Elusimicrobia bacterium RIFCSPLOWO2_01_FULL_60_11
CATGGTCCTCCTGGACGGGAAGTCCGCGACAAATCCTTTCTATGACATCACCAATTGGGCGAGCATTCCCGTGACTCTGGAAGAGATCGACAGGATCGAAGTGGTGGAAGGCCCGGCTTCGGCCCTTTATGGGGCGAACGCGATGAGCGGCGTCGTCAACATCATCACGAAAAGGCCGGAACAGCTCAAGGGGGGAATGCTGGCCTACACATTTGGAGAGAGGAATGTCCACCAGGGGACCCTGCTCTACGGGAACCGGAAAGGCCCTTGGGCGTACAAGGCCGGGGTGGGAATGGAGAACGCCAACCGGTTTGAGAACGCGGACCTCCGGGCTTCGGAGATCCAGAAGTTCCATTCCCTGGTCCGATATTCCCCTTCAGATGAATTGGAGTTGAGCCTGTCCGGCGGCCACGCCCAGATCAAGACCCAGACGGATCTTGGGCAAGACGTTCCGGAAGAAGGCCCCAGCGGGTTCATCCGCGCGGACGCGCGTTACGCCGGCACCCGTTTGCGGACCTTTTGGAACAGCGGAAAGACCATTTACCGGGACTACGCTTCCGTTCCGGATCGGTCGAATTATTTCGACACGTACGACGCGAGCCTGGAGCATACCCTGTCCCTCCCGTTCGGCAACGAACTCATCGCGGGGACCAGTTATAGGAGGAACTTGATCCGTTCCACGCTGTTCGATTCGACTCCTCACGTCCAGGACCTTTGGGCCTTCTACTTCGAGGACCAATGGAAAGGCGGGGAATCCTGGACCCTTGTGGCCGGCGGGCGCCTGGACAGTCATCCTTACACGAAGCTCGTATTCTCGCCGCGGGGAAGCGTCCTCTATCACCCGGTGAAGCAGCATACTTTGCGGTTATCGGCCGGGACTTCTTTCAGGAACCCAACGCCGGTTGAGAACGCCATCCACCTGGACATCCCCGCCCCCAATGCTCCGGGGAGCGCGATTCCCAACCCCCCCTACCTGTTCACGCAGAATGCGGTACTGGGCAACAAGGATCTTTCACCAGAAAAAATCATCACTTACGAACTGGAACACAACGGAGACTTCGGCCGCGTGAGGACGACCGCCACCGGGTTCTACTATGAGATCCGCAACGTCATCGACCTCGGCGCCGCCCGCGTCACTTCCGTGGTCCCTCCGACTTTTCAAACGGCGTCATCGTACATCAACAAGGACGGCGTCATCGCCGCCATCGGAGGGGAATTCGGGTCGGAGGTCGCGATCCGCGAGTGGCTTTCCGGTTTTGCGAACTATTCCTATCAGAGCATCAGAAGCGTCCAGGTCATCAGCGCGGAGGCGGTCTCTCCCCGGCACAAAGTGAACGGCGGTCTCCGCGCCAAATCCCGCGGCCTCACCGCCAATCTGTGGGTCCACTGGGTGGACCAGACCGTCTGGGGCAGCGTCCGATTGAGCGATTACCATATGATCAATGCCGCGCTGGGGTATCGATTCCCCGGGCGTTTGAATGGACTTGAGATCGGAGTGAGCGTATTCAACCTGACGGATTATGAACATTATGAGATCCCGCCCGGAACCGCTTTCGGGCTGGGCGGCGAGATCATCAAGAGCCGCGTAACCGGAACGGTCAGATATTCGTTCTGAGGATTTTAATGGGATGGGGATCATGATATGGGAACAAGGCGAGTGATTAAAAAGGGGTTTGATCCCAGAAAATGGGCCCGTCTGTCGGGCGGCCTCATCCTTTCCATGTTTTTTATGCCGGAGTCGTTGTTCGCCGGCGGGGCGGCGCTCATCCTCAGCGGGGACCTGTCGTCCTACCGGGAGGCCGCGCAGGGGTTCAAAAGCGGTTTCGACCGTCCTTTCAAGGAATACATCCTTCCCGGAACGGAGGATGAAAAGGTCTTACTCATGGGATCCGTCCGCGCCCAGTCGCCCGACATCATCATCGCCGTCGGGTCGAAGGCAGCGGCGGAGGCGCTCGAGCATTGCCCGCAGACCCCGCTGGTCTACTGCATGGTCATCAACCCCGAGAGCCAAGGACTGGTCGCTAATAGGAACGCCTACGGGATCAGTTTCACCGTCCAGGAGTCCGTTCTCTTTTCCAAATACAAGGCCGCGCTCCCCAATTTGAGGAGGCTGGGCCTGATCGTGGAAAGGGGCAAGAATGAGGATTGGCTCGAAAAAGCAGCTGACGCAGCCAAAAAAGAAGGCATCGCGATCGTAGCGGAGAAAGTCGGTTCCAATTCGGACATCCCCGGCGTCATGCGGTCCCTTTCGGGCCGGATCGACGCGTTCTGGATGACCACGAATCCCATTCTCACTAACAAGTTCGCTTTCAGCACCATCTTGGACTTCTGCTTGAACAGCAAAATTTCCCTTTTGGTCCCCGTCGATTCCCTGGTCGGCGCGGGCGGATTGATGGCCGTCAACTCCAGCGCGGAATCCATGGGAGCGGAGAGCGCCGCTCTTTCCAAGCTTATTCTGGACGGGAGACCGCCCGAATGCCATCTGGCTCAGCCGTCCAAAGTCGAGATCGTCATCAACATGGATACGGCCAGGAAACTCGGGATTGGAATCCCCGGATCGGCCCTAAGGAGCGCCAAGCTCTACCCCCTAGGTACAAGCCCATGAGATTGAGCATAAAAGCAAAATTCATCGTCTTCAACAGCGCTTTGATCCTGGCTGTGGGCCTTGGATTGGGCGCACTCTCCATTTTCTCCATGAGAAGTCTTTTGAACCACATGGCGGAACACCAGGCGACGAATTTTTCGAGGGAACTGGTCAAACAATCCCATTCCGGGTCCCGGTTATTGGATGAGAAGACGATCCTCATGAAGATTCAGGAGTTCATCGAATACGATTCGATCCTGTCGGGGTTCGTATGCGATGCCCACGGAGTGATCATAGCCCATAACGACATCCGGGAAGTCGGAAAGGTCATGCCGGTCGAGAAGCGGTCCCGCATGCGATACGGGTTTACGAAGGATTCCACCCCGTTCGTAGAAGTGACCGCTCCCATTCTGGCCGAAGATACGAATGAGGGGGATTTCATCCTGGAAAATGATGGAGCCAAAATGCCGGAGCGGCGAAGCGGCGTGAATCAGTATCTCGGGTCGGCTCAAATCCATCTCAGCTTGGAGGCAGGTTCGAATTTCACTCGAATAATGACGCGCAAGGTCGCCGTCGTCGTGGTCTTCTCAATCGTGGTGGCCATCGGGCTGGTCTTCATTGTTTTAAAGATTCTCCTCTCTCCGCTTAAGAGATTGATAGAAGGCGTCGATCGTCTGGCCGCGGGAGACCTGGAGCATCGGGTGACGGTCGCATCGAACGACGAAATCGGAGACGTCGCGCGGTCCTTCAACGACATGATCCTGGCCCTTCAGGAGACCACGGTCTCCAAAGAATCCTTCCGGACAAAGGAAGAGCGCCTTCGGCTCCTCCTGGATTCGACGGCCGAGGCCATCTACGGCGTGGACTTGCAGGGGAACTGCACCTTCTGCAACCCCGCCTGCGTTCGGCTGTTGGGATACGAGAAGGTGGAAGATCTGATCGGAAAATATATGCACACGCTCTCCCATCACTCGAGGCTCGACGGAAGCCCCTATCCGAGCGAGGAATGCAGGATATATCAATCTTTCCATGGGGATGGATGCAACAACCACGTCACGGACGAAGTGTTCTGGCGGAAAGACGGCACCTCTGTTCCGGTCGAGTACTGGTCCTACCCCATCCGTCACGAGGGTCGGATCACGGGTTCCGTTGTGGCGATCCTGGACATCACCGAACGCAAAAAAATGGAGACAGATAGGGACGCCATGCAGAAAAAACTCCTGCAATCCGAGAAGATGTCCGCGGTGGGCCAGCTCGCGGCCGGGATAGCCCATGAGATCAACAATCCCCTGGGCGTGATCCTGGGGTTTGCTCAAGGGTTGGCCAGCCGCTTGAAACCCGGAGACCCTTATGAACTTCCGGTCAAATCCATCGAACGAGAGGCGGTTCGTTGCAAAAACCTGGTGCAGGATCTCCTGACTTTCTCCAGGACCTCCGTGGGGGACCGGGAACCGCAGGACTTGAACGCCATCCTGGAAGGAGCCCTGACGCTGGTCGAGACCCGGGCCAAAGTGTGCGATGTGACGATCGGGAAGGACCTCGCCGTAGGCCTCCCCAAAGTCCTGTGCAGCAAAAATCAGATCCAGCAAGTCATCGTGAACCTGGCCAACAACGCCTTTGACGCCATGCCGGAAGGCGGGCGGTTTGAGGTCAGCACCTGCTTGATCAAAGAAAATCCCCTTTCCTGGGTCTCGCTCAAAATCTCTGACACGGGCGCCGGCATTCCCCCCGGGATCGTTTCCAAGGTCTTCGATCCGTTCTTCACGACCAAGGAGGCGGGCAAGGGCACGGGACTGGGCCTCTCCCTGGTCTATGAGATCATCCATAAACATTCCGGCAGCGTCGAGGTCAAGAGCCGGCCCGGAAGGACCGAGTTCTTCATCAAGCTGCCGGTCAGGACGGGCCGGGAGTTCGAAGAACACATTTCCAAAGTGCAGAAACACCAGGATGAGAAATCAAGCAATCGTGACCCTGAATTGTCATGATACGGGGAAGGGAGCTCAAATGAAAGATCAGCTTGAATACAGCCAGGAGCGGCCATACTCCATCCTGGTGGTCGACGACGAGCCGGGATTCAGGGACATGCTCAAATGGCATTTGGATGCCCTGGGCGTTGAAGTGGCCACGGCTCAGGACGGCGAGGAAGCCATGAAGCATGCCGCCAAAGGGAACGTCCTCCTTGTCATCACCGACCTCACCATGCCGCGCCTCAACGGGCTGGAGCTTTTAAGCAAGCTCAAGGAGAGGAATCCGGGGATGGAAGTGGTCATCCTCACGGGCTTTGGTTCCGTTGAGACGGCCGTCAGCGCCATGAAAAGGGGAGCCGCCGACTTCATTTTAAAGCCGTTCGACTTGGATTCTTTCTTGAAGGTGATCAAAGGGATTTTGGGAAAGTTTAAGGATGAAAGACCCGGCGGCGCTCAATGACGCGAGGGGGGGTCTCATGACAGAAGATGCCGTTGCCGTTCAAATCCTGGTGATGGACGACGAGCAGGGCATCCGGGAACTGCTGGCCTTTGAGCTGGGGTCCAGGGGCTATGCCGTGACGGCCGTCTCGAACGGGGAAGAAGGCATCCAAAGGGTCAAGGAAGCGCATTACGATCTGGTCATCAGTGACGTCAAGATGCCCAAGATGGACGGGCTCAAGGCCTTGGAGATCCTCAAGAAGGACAGTCCCCAGACCGAGGTCATCATGTCCACCGGGTTCGGCTCCATCGACATGGCCGTGGAATCCATCAAGAAAGGCGCCTACGACTTCATCACGAAACCTTACGATATCAACGATCTCGTCTCAAAGGTCGAGAAGGCGCTTGAAAAAAAGCGCATGTCGTCCGAAATAACCTCGCTCAAGGAGCTCAACCGGATGAAATCGGAGTTCCTGGCCAACATGAGCCACGAGCTCCGCACCCCCATGAACGCCATCATCGGCTATTCCTCCCTCATGCTGGATAAGATCTACGGGGAGCTTACGGCCAAGCAGGAGCAGGGCCTGCGCCGCATCTCGGCCAATTCGAACAATCTGCTCCAGCTCATCAACAACATACTCGACATCTCCAAGCTTTCCGCCGGGAAGATGCCCCTCTACCTCGAGGATTGCTCTTTGAACGAAGTCGTCCTGGATGTGGTGGAGATGATGGAGGCGCTCGCGCGGGAGAAGAACATCACGCTCATCTTCGAAAAATCCCCCGAGGTGCGGATGTCCACCGATAAGACCCGCGTGAAGCAGATCCTCATCAACCTCATCGGGAACGCCGTGAAATTCACCGCCAAAGGCGGGGTCGCCGTGTCCCTTGAGCCCGCCGCCTCGGGCGGGATCGACCTGGTCGTCACAGACACGGGCATCGGGATGCGCGAAGAGAACTTGAAGATCATTTTTGAGGAATTCCGACAGGCGGACGCCTCCACCACCCGGGAATACGGCGGCACGGGGTTGGGGCTTGCCATCGTTAAAAAACTGGCCGGGCTCCTGGGAGGTGAGGTCTCCGTGAAGAGCTCACCGGGCAATGGTTCGCGGTTTTCCGTCCATCTTCCGGTCAAGGAACCTGCTGGGGTTTTGGAGGCCGGCGTCACGGGCTTGCGGGATGGCGCTATCGAAAAGGATCCAGCCGCGCAAAAACTGGTCCTGTCCATCGATGACGACCCCGAGGTCCTGCGGTTGCTCAGGGACAACCTCTTGGGCACGGGATTCAAAGTGGTCGGCGCCCAGAACGGCGACGAAGGCATCGCCCTGGCCAAGCAGCTCAAGCCCTTCGCCATCACCCTCGACATCCTCATGCCCCACCGCGACGGTTGGTCCGTCCTTCAGGCGCTCAAGAGCGACCCGGGAACACAGTCCATCCCCGTCATCATCGTCTCCATCATAGAGAACAAGACCCTGGGATATTCCCTGGGGGTCTCGGATTACCTTCTTAAACCTTTCGACCGCAAAGACCTCATCGAACGGTTCCGCCGTCTGGAGTTCACTCAAGACAAGAAAGTCCTGGTCGTGGATGACGACGATGGACTCAACCTTCTCCTTCAGACGATGCTGAGAAAAGAAGGATACCAAGTCCTTTCGGCATCGGGGGGAGGAGAGGCGATCCAGACCATCGAACGGGAGCATCCGCACATCGTGCTTTTGGACCTCATGATGCCGGGCGTGAGCGGGTTCGAAGTTCTCGAATCCATCGCGGCGAATCCGGCTTTGGAAGACGTGGAAGTGGTCATCGTGACGGCCAAGAGCCTGACTCCGGAAGAGATCCGGGACCTTCAGAAGAGGTCCCGGACGATCATCGAAAAAGGTTCCAAAAGTTTGAAGGAAGTGATCTCCGTGGTGCGCGCGAAGCTGGAGCGGGTCAAGGCGGAGGCGGCGGCATGAGCGTCAAGATATTGGTCGCGGACGACGGCTATCTCTCCAAGCCCTGCTTGCCCGGAGATATCGCGGAAAAAGTGAAAAAATGGGTCTTGAATCATGGATAATAAAGAGACCCGTATCCTTGTGGTCGACGACGAAAAAGGCATCCGCGACCTCCTGGTCTACGAGCTCGGGGCTTCGGGATATGATGTGACCGCCGTGGCCAGCGGGAAGGAAGCCCTGGGCCACCTCAAGGATAATAAAGCCCATCTCCTCATCAGCGACATCAAGATGCCCAAGATGGACGGAATCCAGGTCTTGAAAGCGGCCAAGGAGATCGACCCGGAGCTCGAAGTCATCATGGCCACGGGATACGGCACCATCGAAGAGGCCGTGGCCGCCATGAAGCTGGGCGCGTTCGATTTCATCCAGAAACCCTTCAACATGGACGAGATGCACGCTTTGATCGAACGGGCCCTGGAGAAGGCGGAGATGAAGTCCCTGCTCACGCTTTATGAAGCCAGCAAGGCGGTCTATTCCCACGTCAAGATGGATAAACTGCTCCCGGTCTTTGTGGATATCTCCGCCAAGCTTCTGAAAGCGGACGACGTTTCCATACTGCTGATGCGGGATGATGACCACCTGGAGATGGCGGCCAACACGGGATTTGGCGATATCGAGAAAGAAAAGGTGAGGATCGCCCTGGGGCAAGGCGTGGCGGGACGCGTGGCCGTATCAAAAGAATGCGTCCGCATCGATGGCCCGCTCGACAACGACCCGCGGTTCCCGGGCATCGCGGGTCACAGCGACATCCGTTCATCGATCGTCTGCCCGCTGCTCTCCCCCAAAGGGACTTTGGGAGTCCTCTGCGTGGCCCGGACGGAGAACAAGATCCATTTCGACTCCACGGATGAGCGCTATGCCAACATCTTGGCGGCGCAGGTCTCGCAGGCCATCGAGAACGCCAACCTTTACAATGAACTTGAGGGTAAGATCGAATCCCTGGATCAGGCCTACCGGGACCTCTCGGAAATGCAGGATAAAATGCTCCAGACCGGCAAGCTGGCCGCCATCGGGGAACTGGCCAGCGGCGTGGCCCACGAGCTCAATAATCCTCTCACCGCGGTCGTGGGGCTCACCGACCTGTTGTTGAGCGACGAGCCGGAGAATACCGAGAAGTGGGAGGACTTGAAGACCATCAAGGAGCAGACCGTCCGCTGCAGCAAGATCATCATGAACCTGCTCCAGTTCGCGCGGCAGACGAAATCCGAAAAAAAGACCGCCGACATAAATGATGTGCTGGAGATGGCCGTGAAACTGACCGAATACGACGCCAAGAGTTCCTCGGTGAAGGTCATCAAGGAATACGCGGCCGGCATGCC
>MGUS01000040.1:0-2141 GCA_001800085.1 Elusimicrobia bacterium RIFCSPLOWO2_01_FULL_60_11
CTGGAAGGAATAGCATCGGAGTCCTTGAAGGCGATGCTCTGGAAGGAGGCGGCGGAAGTCACGCTGGAGAGCTGGATGAGGGTGTTGGTGGAGCCGGCCCTCATGCCGTAGTCGAATGTGCCGTTCCTCAGGGTGAGCGTGGAAGGGTTGGCGATGAACTTGAAGCCGTCGGTGTCCACATGGGCGACATAGAAGTCCTGCATCTGGATGAAAGCCCTGCCTGAAGAGATGAGGGTGTAGTAGGTGGTATTGGTTCCGGAGTCGGCCCAGTCGATCAGGGTGGGGAAGGCGGGGGTTCCAATGGCCTTGAAGGTTCCCGTGCTGTTGATGGTGAGGCGGGCGCGGCCGTTGTTGAATGTTGTCGCCGATTTTCCGAAATAGAGTTTTTTCTGGGTGTCGGCGTCGTTTGCTGCGGCAATCGTCATGAAGTCCACGGTGTCTCCACCCTGGCGCGAAGCGCCCTGGGTAAAGTCCAGGGAGAATTCCCCGCCGGCAGGGGACCAGCCGGACTGGTTGCCGGAGAAGGTTCCCAATAAGCCGCTCACGGTGCCGGACACCACCCAGACCGCGCTTGCACTGCTGTAGGTGATGGTCACAAGCTCGGACTTGGCGGCGGAATCGCTTGTGGAGTTGACCGAAGCAGAGTGGTCCGTGCCCCGCATGAGCTTGGGAATGGTGCAGGTGGAGGCATAGAGCTCATTGGCGTATTGCAGGGAAAGTGTGGAGCCGAAGGTTTGGTAATCGCCCCACATCTGGACCAAGCCGGGGGTCTGGTTATGGCGGTAAGAGAGGAGGTAGTTACCCTCGCTGTCAAATCCAGCGGCTCCCAGGGAATTGATCTTTGTATTTTTGAAGACGGCGTTGGCGGGGCTGTTGAGGGTGACCTCGCCTATGGTATTGGGGAGGGAATTGCCAAGTGCGTCATAGCCAAAGCTGGAATCCACGACCGTGATGTTGGCGACGACAATCAAAATGCCGTAGTTTGAATTGGAATAGGACTGGTTGGAGGTGAGGGTGTTGTTGGTTGCGGCGATGTAGATGCCGTAGGCGTTATTGAAATAGACTTGGTTGGAGGCGAGGGTGTTGTTGGATCCG
The DNA here is from genome assembly GCA_001800085.1 of Elusimicrobia bacterium RIFCSPLOWO2_01_FULL_60_11. GTDB lineage: Bacteria > Elusimicrobiota > Elusimicrobia > 2-02-FULL-39-32 > 2-02-FULL-39-32 > 2-01-FULL-60-11. The sequence continues at coordinate 1,096 of MGUS01000040.1, forward strand.
CCGATCGTGATGCCGATTTGGGAATTTGAATAGGACTGGTTGGAGGTGAGGGTGTTGTTGTTGCTCGATTGGATGGAGATGCCATGTTGCAAATTTGAATAGGTTTGGTTGGATGTCAGAGTGTTGTTGGAGAAGGAGACTATGATGCCGGTAACAGAATTTGAATAGGCCTGGTTGGAGGTGAGGTTGTTGTTGGCGGCGTTGATGTTGATGCCGTGTTGGGAATTTGAATAGGCCTGGTTGGAGATGAGAGTATTGTTGGAGGCGATGACGTAGATGCCGATTTGGGAATTTGAATAGGACTGGTTGGAGGTGAGGGTGTTGTTGGAGGCGGTGACGTAGATGCCGTTGCTGGTATTGGAATAGGACTGGTTGGAGGTGAGGGAATTGAATGTTCCTGCCAGGTAAATGGCTCCCAAGACGTTCGTATGGCCATAAATAAGGTTGTTCGTGAAGCTGTTGGTGGAGGAGTTGATGAAGAGTCCAATATACCCTTCATGAACGGAGGAGTAGTCAATTGTGCCGCCATAGGAGGTCCCCATGAAGGTGACGCCCCACTTGGTGCTGTTGCTGAGGTTTTGACCCATGTAGGCAATCTGGACATAGTCGAGGTCAAAATTGGCCAGGGCGGTGGCGTTGGAGTTCAAGACATAGCCGCGGTAGGCGGAGTCAGCTCCCCGGATGACGACATTGCGCGTGAGGTTGGAGACGGTGCCCCCCGAAGCGTGAGAGGAATTAAGGGAGCTGTCCAGTGTGATCTGTGCGCCCGAGATTGAAACTACAGTTCTCTTTTCCGTGCCCCCGGAGGTCCCGGTCTTGCCGATGGTGATGGAATCGCCGGCATTCCAGCCTTCGATCTCCGAAGCGGAATTGATGGTGATGACCGAAGCCCCCGCATTGGCCTGTACGGAGAGGGTGGTCGAGACGTCTTTGGCCGCGCCCTGGGCGATGAAAGTTCCGCCGTTATTGATGGTCAGACCGTAAGGATTGGTCGTGGCTGTGGATTGGAGGATGAGGGTAGCGACCCTGTTGGAAGGGATGGGCGT
>MGUS01000040.1:2147-8250 GCA_001800085.1 Elusimicrobia bacterium RIFCSPLOWO2_01_FULL_60_11
GGTGCCCATGTTCAAGGCGCCTCCGCTCATGACATTGACGGGGCCGCGCGCTGTGAGGGTGTAATCGGCCGAAGGCGAACCCCAGGTGAGTGTGCCGAGGATTTTTACCGCTTCGGTGGACACATCGTTTCCGATCGTTGTCGTGGTATCCAGAGTTACGGTATCACCCGCCCGGATCAACACCGTATCCCCGCTGTTGGGCACAAGTCCCCCGATCCATGAGGCGGAATTCGTCCAGTTCCCGCCTCCGGTCCCGTTGGAAAGGATCAATCCGCTGGGGACATAGGAGGTAGCGCCATTGGAGATGGCGCTTACAAGTCCCGCCTCATCCCGCGTCCAGACCCTGAAATAATAGGTTTTTCCTATGGTCAAGCCATTGACCTGTGCTGTGAATGTGGAGGACGCCAAGGCGTTGGAAGTGGTCACGCTCACCTGGGCGGAGGAATCAGACCATGCCCCCGGAGGGTTCCCTGTGGCGACGGAGGAATACTGCACCTTGAATGTGGCGCTGGTAAGATTGCTGGAATAACCATTGTCTCCGGGGGTGGTCCAGGCCAATATGACGGAACCGGCGGAAGAACTGGATATTCTCAGATCCGTGACTGCGGCGGGGGCTTGGTTGTCCGTGACATAGGCCGTGGCCCCGACGGAGAGAGCCGACCAATTGTCTTCGGGGTCCTTGGTCCAGGCCCTGAAGTAATAGACCCTCCCGGAAAGGAGGCCGTCGATCATGATGCCCTGTGTGGTGCCCGGGTTGACCCCGGAAGTGGAGATGGAGATTTGGGCGCTGGCGCTGGACCATGAGACCTGGTCGTAGTTGGCCCAGCTGGAATGCTGGATTCTGAACTCGCTTCCCGCTACAAGCTGGCCGCTGTAGTTGTTATCCCCCGGGGCGATCCAGAGGAGGTTGACCTTGTCGGAGGCATCGGTCAGGGCTGTGAGGTAGGTGATGAAGCCGGGGATGTTGGAGTCGGTCGGGAAATGGATCCTGTCATTAAAATCATAATTGAAGGACTCGCCGCTTCTGCTGCCGCTCCAGTTGTCGAAGGTCCAGTTCAAGCCGGTGTCCACCCCCGTCACGCGGACATTGGTAGGGCTGGAGGCGATGACGTCGGAGTCCTTGAAAGCGATGCCGGTGAAGGAGGCGGCGGAGGTGACGCTCGAAAGCTGGATCAAGGTGTTTGTAGAGCCGGCTCTCATTCCATAGTCGAATGTGCCGTTCCTCATGGTGACCGTGGAGGGGTTGGCGATGAATTTGAAGCCGTCCGTGTCCACATGGGCCACATAGAAGTCCTGCATCTGGATGAAGGCCGCGCCGGAGGAGACCAAGGTGTAGTAAGTGGCGGAGGAGTCGATCCAATCGATCAAGGTGGGATAGCTGGGGTCGCCCACGGTTTTGAATGTGCCCGTCGTGTTGACGATCAGGCGGGAGTGTGTGTTGTTCCAGCCGTCAGCCGCCTTGGCAAAATAGAGTTTCTTCTGGGTGTCGGCGTCGTTTGCTGCGGCAATCGTCATGAAGTCCACGGTGTCTCCACCCTGGCGCGAAGCGCCCTGGGTAAAGTCCAGGGATAATTCCCCGCCGGCAGGGGACCACCCGGCCTGGTTGCCGGAGAAGGTTCCCAGCAAGCCGCTCACGGTGCCGGAGACCACCCAGACGGCGCTGGCGCTGCTGTATCTGATGGTGACGAGTTCGGACTTGGCGGCGGAATCGCTTGTGGAGTTGACCGAAGCGGAGTGGCCTGTGCCCTTCATGAGTTTAGGAATGGTGCAGGTGGAGGAGTAGAGATCGTTGGCATACTGCAAGGAGAGGGTGGAGCCGAAGGTGTTGTAATCACCCCAGATCTGGGCCAAGCCCGGGGTCTGGTTGTGTTTGTAGGAGATGAGGTAGTTGCCATCGCGGTTGAATCCCGTGCGGTTCACGCCCAGGGAATTGATCTTGGTGTTTTTGAAGACGGCGTTCGCGGAATTGGAATTGTCGAAATTAACCTCGGCCGTAGTATTGGGGAGGGAATTACCGTTGGCATCATAGCCGAAGCTCGAGTCAACAATCGAGTTATTATTTCCGTACATGGAGATGCCGTAGTTGGAATTGGAATAGGACTGGTTGGAGATGAAGGTGTTATTGGTTCCTCCAACGATATCGATGCCGTATCCTGAACCGCTGGTATTGGAATAGGCCTGGTTGGAGGTGAGGGTGTTGTTCGAGGAGCCGTTGAAACCGATGCCCCTATTGGTATTGGAATAGGCCTGGTTGGAGGTGAGGGTGTTGTTGTTGCTCGATTGGAGATAGATGCCTTGTTGCAGATTTGAATAGGCCTGGTTGGAGGTGAGGGTGTTGTTGTTGGAGAAGGAGACTATGATGCCGGTAGCAGAATTTGAATAGGCCTGGTTGGAGGTGAGGATATTATTGGATGCGGCGACGTAGATGCCGTAGCTGGAATTGGAATAGGCCTGGTTGGAGGTGAGGGTGTTGTTAGAGGCGTTGATGTAGATGCCGTAGAAGGAATTGCCGTAGGACTGGTTGGAGGCAAGGTTGTTGAATGTTCCCCCAGTCAGGTAAATGCCTCCCAGGGTGGTGTTTGTGTGCCCATAGACCAGGTTGTTCGTGAAGCTGTTGGTGGAGGAACTGTTCAGATAAAGGCCCACATACCCTTCATGGATGGAGGAGTAGTCCAGGGTGCCTCCGTAGGAGGTCCCGTTGAAGGTGACGCCCCACTTGTTCGTGAGGTTTTTACCCATGTATGAAATCTGGACATAGTCGAGGTTGAAATTGGCCAGGGCGGTCTGGTTGGAGTTCAAGACATAGCCGGTGTAGGTGGAATCGGCTCCCTGGATGACCACATTGCGGGTGAGATTAGAAACGGCCGCCCCCGAAGGGTGAGATGATGCCAGCGTGCTGTTGAGGGTGATCTGGGTTCCGGAGACGGAGACGATGGTTCTTTTTTCCGTGGACCCGGAGGTCCCATGCCTGCCGATGGTGACGGAATCTCCTGAATTCCACCCTTCGATTTCAGAGGCGGAATTGATAGTGATCACGGAAGCGCCCGCGTTGGCATCCACGGACAATGTCGTAGTGATGTCTTTGACGGCGCCCTGGGCGATGAAGGCGCCGCCGTTATAAAGGGTGAGGCCGTAGGGGTTGACGGTAGCGGTGGATTGGAGGATGAGAGTGGCGATCCTGTTGGCCGGGATGGGTTGGGCTACGGTGCCCATGTTCAAGGCGCCCCCGCTCATGATTTCGATTTCGCCTCTGGAGGTTAGAGTGTGGTTGTCTGAAGGCGAGTCCCAGGTGAGGGTCCCCGAGATCTTAACCGCCGTCGTAGAAATGTCGTTGCCAACCGTGACGCTCTGGTCCAGGGTCACGATGTGGCCAGTTTGGACGATGACCAAGCTTCCATCTCCGGGGACATTGCCACCGATCCAAGTGTTTGGGTCGCTCCAGTTCCCGGTCTGGTTGCTCCGGATGGTCTGGATGGAACCCGCCGTAGTGACGAATGTGGATGAACTCGCGAGATTCCTGTGGTTCACCGCGCGGGCATAAACGAGATAGCCCTGTCCGGCCGTCAGGTTCCCGATTTTGAGAGTGGCATCGCCGGCTCCCATGATGCCCGCGGAAGAAGCGCTTGCCACGAACGAGTCGGTGGTGATCTCGATCCTTGTCCCCGGCGGGTTGCCGTTAGCGGCCAGGGTCACCATGACGCTCGTGTCGGAGTGGACGAGGTAGGAGGCGATCCCCGGAGAAGCGGCCAAGGTGGCGGTGGATATGGGCGGGGAGGTGTAGCCGGAAGCGCCGAGGAGAAGATTGTCCCCCGCGCTGTTCCAAAGGGCGCTGGCGCGGATGTAATAGGTCGCGTTCGTCTGCAATCCCGCAAAGCTTGTGTTGCCGCTGGGGAGGGAGCCAATCGCCGAGGTCGTGACCGGGGTGACAAAGTCGGACGAAGTCGAATACGAGATTTCATACGGACCATTGTCGTTATTCCCTCCTTTGACAGCGGTGACGGTGAAGCTGTCCAGCCCCACGCTGATGAGGGTCAAATTCGGGAGCACGGGCTTTGTAGCGCTGGACAATGGGATGAAGAAGCTGGAAGCGTTCTGCTGGAGGTGATCCGCCGGGGCTCCGTTCCACAATGTCCGGACCTGCACAAAGTAGGTGGCGCCGAAGAGGAGGCCGCCGTAGGTGGTGGCCCCCCCGGTGAAATTGCGGGTGGAGGAAATGACATTGGCGTTGGGCATGGAGGCACCGAAGGCGGAATCGGTGGAGAACCGGATGTTGTACCTGCCATAGGCGTTGGTGTTGGAGCTGATGACCAGGGTGATGGAATTGGAGGAGACAAAAGTGATGGATGAGAAGGCAAGCACGGGATAGGTAAAAGTGGAAATGACGGAGCTGTAAAGGCCGTCCGGGTGGGTGGAGAGCTTGACCTTGAAGAAATAGGTGGCGTTGGAAAGGAGATTGACATAAGTGGTGGTGTTGGAGGCGGCGAGGCCTGAAGAAGCGGGAAGGGAGAAATCGGAGTCGGTGGAAAGCACGGCGTTGTAGGAGGCGGAGGGAAAACTGGTCCAGGAAATGACAAGGGTGCGCGTGTCCACGGAGACGAAGGAGGGGTCCAAGTTCACGGCTTCCAGAGTCGCGGCGTTGAGGGATGCGTAGCCGGAAGCGTTCTGCGCCAGGCCGTTCTTCTGGCCGTTCCAGAGGGTCCTGGCGCGCAGATAATACTGCGTGTCGGAAGCAAGGCCGGAGAAGGCGGTGGTGTTGGAGGACAGAGGCCCCGTGGAGCTGATGACGCCGCTGGTGAAGGCGGAATCCAGAGCGATCTGGAGATTATAGAGGCCGCTGACGTTGCCGGCGGAGCTGACGGACACGGAAATGGAATTGGGGAATACGCCGATGAGATTCAGAGAGGGCAGGACAGGGTAAGTGACGGTGGAGACGGATGGGGAGGTGTAGCCGGAGGCGCCAAGCAACAGATTTGTTCCGGCGGAGTTCCACAGGGCCCTGGCCCTGATGAAATAGGTTGCGTTGTCGAGAATGCCTGATGCAAATGATTTATGGAGGCGAAGTTGGTCTGCGGGGAAAGTGAAGGTGGAGACGGAGGCGTTGAAGTTGGAAGTGGTGGCGTAGGAGATCTCGAACGGGAAGCCGTTGTTGTTCAGGCCGCTGTCCACCACCACGGTGAAGGAGCCGATGTCCACGCCCGCCAAGGAGAGGTTGGGCTTCACCGGCTTGGTGGCGGTGGAGAGAGGGATGAAATAGCTGGAAGCGTTCTGCCAGAGGTCGTTCGCGGGGGCTCCCTTCCAGAGAGTCCTCACCTGCACGAAGTAAGTGGCGCCGAAGAGGAGGCCGCGGTAAGTTGTGGCGGCGGCGGAGAGGGTGCGCGTAGCTGAAAAGACGTAGGCGTTGGACCCCGTCATGCTGAAATCATCATCCGTGGAAATCCAGATGTTGTAATTACCGCCTCCCCGCGCGTTGGCCCCCGAACTGATCACCATCGTGATGGAGTTGGAGGAGACGAAGGTGATGGAAGAGTGGGAGATGGCGGGATAGGTGTAGGTGGAAATGGCGGTGCTGTAAGAACTGTCTCCGTGGGTGGAGAACTTGACCTTGAAGAAGTATGTAGTGTTGGGAACCAAGCCGTGAAAGCTGGTGGCGTTCTGGTTCAGAGACCCGGCCCCCGAGGATAAGCAGACGGATAAATCGGAGGCGGTGGAGAGGGCCATGAAGTAGGCGGCGTTGTTTGTTAAATCCCAGGTCGCGCTCACGGACCCGGTGGTCGCCGCGATGAACGCCACATTGGACGGAGGCGGAGGCGGAGGCGTGCTGTAAACGGTGAGCCGCAGAGATTCCACCTGCAATGTCCTGGACGGCCCGCCGGTGTTCTGTCCGGCGAATGCGATCCCAAAATTGCTGTTGTTGATGTCGCTGCTGAACCAGACCTCGCCAAAAGCGTGGTGGGGCCCGCCGTATGTGGCCGTGGCAAAGCTGGTTCCCCAAGCTCCTCCCCTGGCGCTGTTGGAGCTGATCACGGTTCCCGCGCGGATGAGCTTGACGGTATTGTCCACGCAGTTGGTGCCGCTGCACTTGCGGAGGACTTCAATCATGATG
>MGUS01000041.1:0-8267 GCA_001800085.1 Elusimicrobia bacterium RIFCSPLOWO2_01_FULL_60_11
CGGGGCGGCATGCCCGCGGGGGGGAACGAGGGCGAACGCAGGCCCGGAGGGGCCGCGGGGGTTTTCATAGGGGGTCCGCCGGCGGGGGGCTTCATGCCTCCGGGAAGGGGCGGGGGAAACCGCTTGGGATTGATTTCGTCAGCCATGGTCTATCTCCTTTTCCATCTCATCCCCCGATATGCCTCTTCAAAAATTCGTTCTCCGGGTCCAGTTCCAGCGCCTTGCGGAACGCGCGGTAAGCCAGGCCCGCCTGCCCCAGCTTTTCATAGATGAGCCCCTGCATCTGGTGGGCCACGGCGGAACCCGGGTCCAGCTGGGAGGCCTGGCTGAAGAAGTTCAGGGCCTCCCGGTAGTTCCCCGTCGTGAATGTCGCGAACCCCGATTCCATGAGGGCGCGGGATTCGAAGGACCGCTCCCTCTGGCCTTCCGCCTTGTGCTCGAAGGAGCCCAGGAGCTTGCCCACCCTCTCGAATTCGCTCGAAGCTCGGGAAAGGAGCTCTTCGCTCTCCCTCCGCTGCTTCTCATAGTCCTTCTTCTTCTCCGTGAGCGCCTGCTGCATGTCCCGGATCTCCGTCTTGGAATCGTCGGGCTCGGCCTGGGAGGCCTGCTCGAATTTCTTCTCCCAAAGGGCGATCTCCTCCCGGAGGTCATCCACCGAGACGAGCACGGGCTTCTTGATGACCGTCTCGATGTCGTCCAATATCTTTTCAAAGGCCTTGATCTCATCCCGCTTGCGCTGCGTGATCTCCTTGCCGGCGGCCTCTTCCTGGTGGATCAGGTTCTTGATCTCTTTCAAGCGGGTCTGCACGCCCTGCCGCATGCGCGCCAGGGTCTTGTCCCGTTCCGCCGCTTCGGCTTTGGCCTGGTCCTCGAACTTCCGGATCTCCCCGGCCAGGCGCTCCTTCTCGAAGGCCGCGGCCTGGGCCCGGCGGCTCTTGTCCTTCTCCCGCTCCTCCACCTTCCGTTTCAGGTCCATCAGCTTGCTTTCAAATGGACGGCGCGACCACAGCACTTCCCGGTCCCGCTTCTGCTTCTCGATGGCGGCCTGCGTCTCTTTAAGGGAGATCTGAACCTTGATGCGCTCGATGGCGCGGTCCAGGGCGCGGGCTTCTTCGGCCAGGCGCGAGTGTTCATCCCTGAGCTTGCTTTCCCAGCTCTCCTCTTCGGCCGAGATCCCGGCCTTCTGGTCCTTGAAATCGGTCAGGCAGCGGTAATATTCCTGTTGAAGAGCGGCCAGTTCCTTGTTCAGGGCCTCGATCTCTTCGCCCTGCTTCCGGATCCTCTTGTCCAATCCCGTGCGCTCGCCTTCCAGTTCCGCCTGCAGCTTCTGGATCTCCGCCTCGACGGACTGCTGTTCCTTCTGCCACTTGATCTGTTCCCGTTCCTCATCCAGCCGGACGGTCTCGGTCCAGAGGTTGAGTTTTTCTGTCAGCGCCTCCAGTTCCTGTCCTTTGGAGGCGATGGCCTGCGATTGCGCCCGCGTGTCGTCTTTGAGCTGTTGGGTGAGTTCCTTGACCTTGGCCTCCAGGCGGGCCTTGGTCTCCGAGATCTCGCGGGTGCGCGTATCCCGTTCCCGGACCAGGTTCTCCTTCTGGAGGCGGATCTTGTCCTGGGCTGCGGCAAGCTCCTCTTCGCGGGCCTTGAGCGTGTCCGCCACGTTGGCCCTTTCCTTCTGCAAGCGGGCCTCCAAGGCCCGCTGCCAGTCCATCAGGCGCGCGCGCTCCTGGTCGATCTCCTTCTTGTGCGCTTCGAAAGCGATGTTGCGTTGGATCTCCTTCTGGCCCAGGTCGCGGGAAAGTGCTGCGATCTCCATTTCCTTGACGCGGATCTGCTGTTCGGCCCTCTTCTTTTCAAGATCGATCTTCTTGTCGATGTCGCCGATCTCCGCCTCGACCGCGCCGCGCGTCTTGGCGAATTCCGTTTCCGTCAGCTCCGCGTCGGCCCGCGCCTCCGTCTCTTCCTGGGCCTGCCGGGCCAGCAGGTCCTGGATGCGCGTCTCCAGGTCCTTGACTCGGATCTCGGAGGCGTTCCGTTCGTCCTGGATGACCTTCTGAAGGTCCTGGATCCTCTCGCCCGTGGCCTTGCGGTATTCCTCAAAGTCCTTGTCCGCCTTCTCCCAGTCGGAGCGGAAGGTGGCCTCTTTCAGGGCCAGTTCGCCTTTCAAGGCGGCGATGTCGGAGTCCTTGGCCGAAAGGATCTGCGGCCATCTCTGCGTCTCGCGTTCCAGTTCGCTCTTGGCGGTTTCGAGCCGGTCCTTCAGTTCGGATCTCTGCCGGGCGATCTCTTCGGCGACCTGGGCCTTTTCCTTGCGGGCGCCGTCCAGAAGCTCTTCGAGCCGCTTCTGGGCGGCCACGGATTCTTCGCCTCTTTCCCGGATCTTCTGCGCGTAATCGGCCTGGAGCTTGACCCGGAGCGTTTCCAGGTGCGCCATGGACCTCTTGAATTCTTCCTCGGCCTGGACCTTCTTTCTGGCGTAGTCCGCCAGGGTGGAGTTGAGCTTCAAGTCCGCCTGTTCGATCTCCCGCCTGAGGTTCTCGGCCTGCGTGGAACGCTCCGCCGCGGCCTGGGTCCAGATCATCTTCTGGGATTCGTATTCGCGCTTCAGGGAAGCCAGATCGTCGACCAGCGTCCTTTGCTCGGCCTGCCAGGCCTCATTCAGGGATGAGATCTGATTCTCTGAAGACGCCTTTTCCCGCTCAAAATCCTGCCTGAGCTTCTGGAGGAAAGCCTCTTTTCCGGAAAGCTCCTGCTCCAGGTCCGAGCGCTCTTTCTGGATCTCCCTTTGAAGTTCCGCGGTCCGTCTTTCGTACTCGGCGCGTTCCGCATCCGCTTTGTCCTGGCTGAGTTTCCTTTCCAGGGCGGCTTTCCCCCTGATCTTTTCCAGGGCGGCCAGAGTCGCGGCTTCCTCTCCCTGATACCGCTCGGACACGGATCTGAACTTTTCGGCTTCTTCCGCCAGGCGCGAGCGGACTTCCTCAAGCTGGCCCTCCAGCAGGGTCTTCTCCCGGTTCCGCCGCTCCAGCGCGTCCTTTCTCTTAGTTTCTACATCCAAAGGAAGGCGTGCGATCTCCTTTTCGATATCGGCGGTCTGCCCGGCCAGGGCCCGGGCGGATCCTTCGATGGCCTCCTTTTCATCGCGCCAGGAAGCGCGGCCGGACGCGATCTTGGATTCGGCCTTCTGCGCTTCGGCGGCCAGGCGCTGGTCGAATTCCTTGACCTCCTGAGTGCGGGCTTCTTCCAGCGTCTCGTGCTGGGCCCTCAAGCGGCTCAGGACGTCTTCCTTGGTGCGCACCAGCTTTTCGCGGATGGAGCGTTCCTGTTCCAGGCGGCCTTTCAGTTCGTTGAGCTGGTTGGAAAGGGGGCGGATCTCAAAAAGGAGCTGGTCCTCTTGTTTCTTCAGGGCATCTTCGAGCGCTGATTGTTCTTTCGCGAGTTCGGCTTTCTTGCCGGAAAAGATCTGTTCCTTCTGGGAAATGACATTGATCAGCTGCTCCTTTTCAAGGCGGGATCTTTCATCCAGCTGACCCAGTTTCGCTTCGATCTCATCCTTCTTTTCCTCCAGCTGCCGGGCGAAGGCCTCGCGGCGGGCATTCAGCTCCTCGGCGTTCCGGGTCATCTGGGACTTCAAGGCATTGATCGCGTCGTCGCGCTTCTGGATCTCTTTGCGGTGGTGGGCCCTCTCTTCTTCCAGGGTCTGGTTGGTGTGTTTGAGCTTCTCCACCAGGTCCAGCCGCTGGTTCTCCACTTCGGATCTCTTCTGGTGGAATTCCTCTTCCAGCTGTTTCTTGCGCACGGCCGATTGGAGGTCCAGCTGCTGGATCTCGGAGAGCTTGTCCTCCACCGCTTTCTGCCCGGAGCGGGCCTCTTCCTCGAGCTTGCCTTCCAGGTAGGAGATCTTGGAGGCCGCCTCGTTCTGCAGGGTCCTCAATCCGGCATCCGCTTTTTCCGAGTCCACCTTGAACTGGGACTCCAGGAGCATGAGCTCCACCTTGAGTTTTTCGGAAAGTTCAGCGCGTTCCTTTAAATCAGAACTGTTCTGGTCCTTCATGCGCTTCGTTTCGCTTTCCAGGGCCTTCAATTTGGACTCGGCCCGGGCCCGCGCCGTCGAGATCTCGTCCTCCTTGGCCTTCAAGGAGAGGCGGATCATGGACTCCCGCCGGTCATATTCCAGCTTCAAGGCCCGCAGTTCGGATTCCCTTAAAGAGAGCTCTTCCTGCCGGCGCTGCCGTTCCTGCCCGATCTTCTCCTCCAGCGCCTGGATCTTGACTTCCCAGGTCTGGCTCGATCGGGCCAGGTCCTGCTGGAGTTTCTGTTCCTGGGTCTTGCGGTTGGCATCCTTGAGCTCCAGCTGGGTCTTCAAGGCCACGATCTGCTCGTTCTCGGCCGCTATGCGCTGGACCCACTGCTTCTGTTCCGCCTCCATCTGTTCCGTGACGCGATCGATCTGAGCCTTGACGGCGGCCAGGGATTTTTCCAGGTCCTGTTCTTTGCGGCGGCGCTCCAGGTCTTTTTCCTGGATCTTGAATTCGGATGTTTTCAGGAACTCGGTCTTGACCTGCTCCTGTTCTTGGACGGCGGATTGGAGGGCGAGGTTCTCTTTCTTGAGGGTGGCGTCCAGGGTCTCCAGTTCGGCTTCATATTCCTTCTGGACCCTGTAGAATTTGCTCCGTTCCTGTTCCAGCATGGCCTGGGCCTGGGCGTCGGAATGGGCGAGCTGGGCGAAAAGGCGGATGCGCTCTTCGGATTTTCTGCGGAATTCCTGTTCCATCGACTTGCGGCTCTGGGCCAGCTCATCGGAGAGCTGGGCCAGCTTCTTGCGGGCGTCCTCGCGGTGGACGATCAGGGCCGAAGAGGGTTCCGAGGAAGGGTTAGCGGGGGCCTTGGCAGCCTCCGGCGCCTTCTTCTCGGGCTCCTTGCCCATCCAACCCTTGAACTTGTCTTTGAAGTCCGCCATCGATCCTTTCCTTTAAGACCCCACGCTCTGCTTGAATTGCTCGACCCACTGGGCCAGTTCCTGGTCCTGGGGGGCCAGGGTCAGGGCGTATTCGTAGTGCTGGAGCGCCTCCGGCGTCATGCCGAGCCCGTAATAGCAGTGGCCCAGCAGCTGCCAGGCCTGCACGTGGCCCGGCTCCATCTGCGTGACGTACTGCAGATAAGGGATGGCGTCCTGATACTTCTGCTCCGAGTAAAGCTGGGAGCCGTAGCCGAAGTAGGATCCCGCGTCCGTTCCCGCCGGAGCTCCTCCCGCGGGGGCGGCTGAGAAATCCTCGTCGGGCAGGTTCGGGGTGAGCGGCGACGTGGCGTCCTCGGAATCGAACACCGAGATCTTCTTCTTCTCGCGCACGGTGATCTTGCCCTCGTTCTCGAGGCGCTTGACCACGGTCATGATGATCTGCCGTTCCTGCTCGATCTGGTCCTCCGACACGGGCCGGCCGTATTCCATCTCTTCTTTGAGGAGCGCGGCGCCGCCCTGCGACATGTTGGACATGAATTTAGCCAGCATGTCGGGGCTCGCGTTCTTGAGCGCCCGGGCGAGCTGCTCGGTCTTGAGCTCGCGGATGATCGGCTGGATGGCCAAGTCCGGGAACTTCAGGACGTCGTCGAAGAGAAGGATGCTGGTCCGGACCTTCTCATAGAGTTGTGGACGGTGGTTCATCAGGTATTCTAGTATATTGTCCCGGATCTTATAATCCACCTCGTCAAGTATCCGGATGAGGTTGTCCACCCCTCCCACCAGGAAGTCGATCTTGGCCTTGATGTTCTCGTCCACCATGCGCACCTGCGCTTCCGTGGCCTGGCGGAGAGCGCCGGATTCGGCCGCCACCTTGGTCTGGATCTCGGGGGGGAGTTCCGCGTAGATCATGCGCACGTACTCGGGCTTGAGATAAGAGATGACCAGCGCGATCACCTGGGGCGGCTCCTTGCGGAAAACGCCCAGCAGCCGCTTCAGGTTCTCCTCGTTGATGTACTCGAACGGCGCGTATTTTTTGGCCACTTCTTCCTCACCCCCCTTGAGCTTCTGTGCTTCGATCTCTTCCGGCGTCATGCCCGCGGTGCCTTCCCCGCCCGCGCCTTCCTGTTCTCCCTGGGTCTCCGACTCCATCTTGACTTCGATCCCGGCCTTCTCCTTCATGGCGGTGATGTAGTTCCTGAAAAAGCTCGTGAGCGGCAGGAAAAGCCAGAGGAGCAGGAACAGGAGGAGGAGCAGGAGCCCGGCAAAAAGCAGGTTCTTGGGGTCGCGGGCCATGTCGTCCCACAAAGTCGAGACCGAGGAGAAGAACTTGCCCGGGATGAACTTGAGCTCGTTCTCCTTCAAGTCCGTCATGGCCATCACGGACTTGCGCGCCTCCGGCTCCTTGTCCTTGAGTTTCTCGTTGTAGAAGACCGTCACCATCCGGTTCTTGAGAGTGATCTTGAAGGACACCTGCTGCTGGGCCTTCTGCTGTTCGGCCTTCTGCTTCTCGGTGTTGTCCGGCTCCTTGTCCTTGGTGACGTTCTTGGGGGCCGGGACCCCCGGAAGGAGGAACTTGGTCTCTCCGAGGGGGTTCTCTTCCTTCTTCTTGGTCTTCTCGCCCGACCCTTCCTTGCGCAGAACCTGCGTCATGAGGGACAGGGCGACGGAGGCCTTCACTTCGGACTGCTCCGGCCCGAAGACCTTCTTGAGGAGGCCCTGCACCTGGGCTTCCAGGTCCTTCTCCATGCCGCGCTGCTTTTCCAGGAGTTCCGTGTCGGACGGCGCGCCGTCGGGGTCCGCCGCGTTCAGGGCGATGGGCGCGGAAAGGGCGGCAAAATAAAACGCCGCCAGAACCCCCGAGAGAGTTCTGGAAGGATTTAACATCTTAAGGATCATGGGATCTGCTGGATGTATTGCTGGATGACGGTGTCGGAAGGGTCCATCTCGAGGGCTTTCTGCCACACCTCTTTGGCCTTGTCCTTCTGCTCGATCAGGAAGAAGCAGGACCCAAGCCGCTTCATCGCCTCCACGTTCTGGGGGTCTAAGTCGAGCACTTCCTGAAGCAGGATGATGGCCTTGTCGTACTTGGCGTCGTAGATGGACTGGAGGGCGTCATAGAGCTTCTGGTCTATATAAGAGAAGCCCTTGCGCTTCTGGTCCAATCGCTCGGTCAGCTTCTCTCGGGAGTCCTTCTCGATGCGGTTCAAAAGCTGGAGGAGTTTCTCGTTGGTGGGGTCCTTTTCCAGGTAAGCGTAGCGGAGCGCGTTGATGGTGGACTTGTTGTCGCCCTTCATGAAATCGTTGACGGCCTTGCGGATGATGTTGGGCACGTCGCCCTCGCCCACGGCGGAGGGCAGAGTGGTGACCACCGAGGACAAGCGCCCGGATAGCACCCGGACGTCGTTGTTCGTGGGGTCGATGTCCAGCGAACGGTTCATGCGGTCCAATCCCAGCATATAATTCCCTTGCGTGTAGGCGGCCACGCCTTCCTGAAACAAGCGCCGGGCCGTGTTCTCGCGGCGGGCGAGGACGGACTTCCCGAACTTGAAACTCGCCCCCATTCTTGTCGAAACTCCGAAATCTGTCAAGCCCTGGGCGATGTCTATGTTCATGTTGCGGATCTTGAAGCCCAGGCCGAAGCTGGACTGGCGCAGTTCGGGGTTGCCTTCCACTCCGGCCCGCAGCACGAGGGCGCGCCACACCCAGTATTCCGTGCCCAGGTTCCATTCCATGATATTCCTTGAGAAGTTCTGGGTCAAGTCCAGGGCCAGGACCATGCGGTCCTTCAAGCCCTTATAGGAATTGCCGACCTTGACCAGGAGGGGCAGTTTGTCGTCGGTGTCGCCCGTCCTCATGGCGAAGATGTTCTGAAAACCCACGGCCAGGCGGTAATGGTCGTTGGCGGAGGGCTGCGATAGGATGGTGGCGTCCGCCGTCAGGAAGGTATCGTTGGAGCTGTCCACCTTTCTGGAGAGCTGTTTCAACGACATGCCCACGGCCAGGGTGTCGAGCACCTTCTTGCCGAAGCCGAAGATGTAGGCCGACTCCTCTGTGGAGAAATCCCCTCCCTTTTCCAGGTTGGTGATCTCGCCCGCGGCGTTCTTCTCCACGGTGACTTTCTCGAACCCGCCGGATTTCAGCTGGGTCATGTTGATGCCCCAGACCCAGCCCTTATTGGTGGGGTGGACATAGCTCAAAGTGGTGATGTTGGTCTGTTCCACCAGGGTGCCCTGCATGAGGGAGATCTCTTTTTTCTCCAACTGGGTCATGCCGGCGGGGTTGGAATAGACGCTGGTGGCGTCGTCGGAAACGG
>MGUS01000041.1:8303-12758 GCA_001800085.1 Elusimicrobia bacterium RIFCSPLOWO2_01_FULL_60_11
CGGCCCCGAAGGACATGAACTGGGCCACCTGGCCACCGGTGTCTTTTGCCAGAGCAATGGAAAATAGAGAATGGAAAATAACGAGAGAAAACAGAGAGGTATTGAAGGCTTTTGCAGCCCTAATCCCTACTCTCAATTTTCTATTTTCCACAGTGATCAATGGATCACCCCGATCTTTCTTATGCCGCGGACCGGCTGGTCGCCTTCCACGGTGACCTGGCAGACATAGCCGCCCTTGGCCACCTTCTGGCCCGTCTCGTCCGTGCCGTCCCATGATATGCGGTTCTGCCCGAGGCGCGCGCCCATCTCACCCGGGGCGAAGTTGAATTCCTTCACCCGGTACCCGAAGAGGTCGTAGATGCGCACCTTGACGGGCTGGTCCGTGGGCAGGGTGTAGGCGATGAATGTCGCCTCCGCCCTGGAATTGAAGGGATTGGGGTAGTTCGTCAACCCTTCGAGGAGCGTCCCCCTCTCGCCGAGGGCAAAAAGCATCCCGCTGGTCAGAAGACCCAGGGATGCAAGAATGACCCAACGACCGAGTTTGTTCTCGCTCATACCGTCCTTTTCTTCAAACAAAAAACCGACGATTTTGGGGACATTCGTCGGTTAGGTTGCCTTCGTTTCGAGAGCATGCTTCAGGGGCTTTCCAGTTCCTCTCTGCAAGCGTCTCATTTGCTTCGGCAACCCGGCCGACTTTCCCTCTTTCGAGAGTGAAGTCCCGTCCCCGCGACCATGCGGGGTCCGCCTTTCGGCGGGGCTTTGCGTCCTCCGATTTCTCGGAGTTTGCCTTTATCGGTCTTTTGTCAAAGAACTCTTTTTTTTGATTCTTTTCAGCGGTTTTTTAGGGCTTTCCAGGCAATAAAAAAAGCCGCCGAAACAGCAATCCGGTGGCTCCAATACGACCCACTATTACTTTGGAAAGCCCCCGAACTACACAGCAAATCTACCAGGGGAACCCTCTTTTGTCAAGGGGGTATAAAACATCTATTTTATAGGTATTTTAAGAATATCCGGAGCATCTTTTTGTGGATTTTCACATTGGATGCCAATGTCTGGGCCGGCAGGTCGACATTGACGGGTCCGCCCTCGAAATCCGTCACCCTGCCGCCGGCTTCCTCCACGATGAGCTTGCCCGCGGCCATGTCCCAGGGTTTCAGGTTGAATTCCCAGTAGGCTTCGAACCGCCCGCAGGCCACATAGGCCAGGTCGATGGATGCCGCCCCCAGGCGCCGCACCCCCCGGCACCTCTGCATGAAGGCCCGGACGAATCTCAGGTAGAATCTGGCCTTCTTCTGGCGGTCGTAGGGGAAGCCCGTGACCAGCAGGCTGTCGATGATGGAACCGGTCTTGGAGACGCGTATGCGCTTGCCGTTCAAGAAGGCCCCCTTGCCCTTCTCGGCAAAGAAGAGCTCGTTCAGGATGGGGTTGTAGATGCCGCCGAGAACGATATCGCCCTGATATTCAAGGCCGATAGAGACGGCAAAGAAGGGGATTTTATGGGCGAAGTTGGTGGTGCCGTCCAGGGGGTCGATGATCCAGCGATAAGGAGAACGGCTCTCGACGGCGGCCTGCTCTTCCGTCATGATGCCGTGGTCGGGGAAGGCCTTCAAGACGCGGCGGCGGATGGCGCGGTCGGCGGCCATGTCCGTTTCCGTCACCAGGCTGACCGGCGATTTCTTGCGGATATCGTGGGCGCGGCCGTACGCGCGGCGGATGATGCTCCCGCCGTCTTTGAGGCAGGCCATGAGGGTGCTCTTTTGCTCAGGGGACACCCCACTTAATTCAGATTTCGGATTCATTGAATTAAGTGGGGTGTCCCCTGAAATAGCCCTTGTAGTGATTCAAGATGGCCTGCGCCAAGTGGCTCGTCGTGGGTTTCCGCGCCGTGATGGACGGCTTCCAACCGTAGGATAAAAGTGTTCTCGTTGTGACGGGCCCGATGCTGGCGGCAATCACTCCTTTGGGTCGGCGCCCGGCGGCAAGGAAGAAGTTCTTCACCGTCGAGGCCGATGTGAAGGCCGCGCAATCCAAGCCCGGGCCGGCGAGCAGGCGCCGGATGGCTTGGGCGCCTCGCTTGTCCAGGACCGTGCGGTAAGCGTCCACCGCGTCCACCCGGGCCCCGCGCTTGCGGAGCCCTTGAGGGAGGACTTCCCTGGCGTCCCGAGCCCGGGGGATCAATATTTTCATGCCCTTCACCGACGGAAGCGCGTCCAGCACGGATTCGGCCACGTAATCCCGGGATATCTTTGAGACGGGCATGCCCGCTTTCCGCATGGCTTTTGCCGTCGCAGGTCCTATGGAACAGGTCTTCAAGCCCATCAAAGCGGCGGGGCGGATGCGCAGGCGGCGGGCCCTTTTCAGAAAACTGTCGACGGCGTTGGCGCTCGTGAAGATGAGCCAGTCGTAGGAGCCGATCTTGCGGAGAGCTTTATCGAGGGGAGCGTAGCTTTTTGGGGGGATGATCCGGATGGCGGGATGCGCGAAGACCTTGATCCCCATGCGGCGCAGCCGCCCGGCAAAACCCGAGGCCTGCCCGCGGGGGCGGGTGACGAGGACAGTCACAGGGGACACCCCACTTAATTCGGAGCTTGTCCTCATGAATTAAGTGGGGTGTCCCCTGAGAGAACTCTTGCCAACCGCGCAAAATCACCGACGGAAATCGTCTCCGCGCGTGCCGTCGGGGACAGTCCGCACCGCGTGAGCGCTTCCCGCGCTTTGTCCGGAGGTATTTTGAGCGTGCGGGAGATGGAGTTGACCGCCATCTTCCGCCTTTGGGCGAAGGCGGCCTTGGCGGTCCTGAAGAACATGCCTTCCTCCTCGGGCGCGAAGAGGGGTTTTTGAAGGGGCGTCAAGCGGATGACGGTGGAAGTCACTTTAGGGGCGGGCTTGAAAGAGCCCGGAGCCACGTCGAAGAGCTTTTCCACGCTCGCCCGGGACTGGACGCTCACGGTGAGCACGCTGTAGTCCTTGGAACCGGGCTTCGAGCGGATGCGGTCTGCGACTTCTTTCTGCACCATGAAAACGGCCCGCCTCCAATGCGGCCATTCCAGGACTTTCTGGAGGATGGGGGACGTGACCGCGTAGGGCAGGTTCCCGATGACATCGATCTTTCCGCCGGGAAAACTCAGGTCCGACAGGGCCAGATCCAGAAAATCCTTTCGGATGACGCGGAATCCGGCCTTGCCGCGCCACCGCTCTTCCAATGCCTCGGCAAGGAGCGCGTCGATCTCGACGGCGGTCACAGAGGCGCCCGCGTCAAGAAGAAATTGTGTGAGGATGCCGCGCCCGGGCCCGATCTCCAGGACGGGATCGCCGGGGGCAAGGCCCAGGGCGTCCGTTATCTTTCGGGCCGTCTGGGGCCGGACTAAGAAATTCTGGCTGTAGCGGGTTCGCAGAGGGGGCGGAAGGGCTTATTTCCCGGCGGGAGGGAGCTCGCCCTGCCCGTCTTCTTCTTCCTTGACGATGCTGGCAAGTGCGGCGATGTGGTCGCCTTCCTCGAGCCGCACCAGGCGCACGCCCTGGGTGTTCCGGGAGATGACGCGGATGTCCTTGCACGGGAGGCGGATGGTCATGCCCTGGCTGGTCATGAGCATGACGTCATCGTCGTTGGTGACGAGTTTCACGCCCACCACGGAACCGTTCCTGTCGGAGGTCTTGATGGTGATGACGCCCTTGCCGCCCCGGGTCTGGTCGCGGTATTCGGCCAGGTCGGTGCGCTTTCCGTGGCCGTTCTCGCAGACGGTCAAAAGCGAGGCCCGGGAATTGGGTGGGGCGATCTCCATGCCCACCACCTGGTCGTTCTTGTCCAGGCGGATGCCGCGCACGCCCTTGCCGGTGCGGCCGATGACGCGGATGTCCTCTTCGGCGAAGCGGATGGCCATGCCTTCCTTGGTGCCGATGAGGACCTGCTGCTTTCCGTCGGTGTGCTTCACTTCCACCAGGACGTTGCCTTCTTCCAGGGTGATGGCGTTGACGCCCGAGGTGCGGATGTTGGCGTATTCGGAGAGCGGCGTCTTCTTGATGGTGCCGTTCCTGGTGCACATGAGCAGGTAGGTCTCCTTGCCCTTGGCTTCCTCAAAGGTGGCGATGGAGATGGCCGAGGTGATCTTTTCCTCGGGCCCGAGCTGCACGAAATTGACGATGGCCTTGCCGCGCGCCGTCCTGCCCGCGTCCGGGATCTCATAGACGCGGATCCAGTAGAGCCGCCCGCGGGTGGTGAAGAGCAGGAGGAAAGCGTGGGTGTTGGTGACGAAGATCTGCTCGACGAAATCGTCTTCCTTGGTGGTCATGCCCGTGATGCCGCGGCCCCCGCGGCGCTGGGAGCGGTAGGTGTCCACGGGTATGCGCTTCACATACCCCGAGTGGGAGAAGGTGACGACCACGTCCTCTTCGGCGATCAAATCCTCTATCTCGAACTCCCCGGTGGAGGCCGTGATCTTGGTGCGGCGCTCGTTG
>MGUS01000041.1:12764-13470 GCA_001800085.1 Elusimicrobia bacterium RIFCSPLOWO2_01_FULL_60_11
TTTTCCTTCAGTTCCTTCAGGTCCTGCTGGATGATGTAGAGCACTTTCTTGGGGTCGGAGAGGATGCCTTTCAGGCGGGCGATGGTCTTGATGAGCTCCAGATACTCGTCCTCGATCTTTTTGCGTTCCAGGCCGGTCAGCTGGTGCAGGCGCATGTCCAATATGGCCTGGGCCTGGATGCGCGAGAGGCCGAACTCCTCCATGAGCGCGCCGCGGGCGATGTCCACGTCCTTGGAGTCGCGGATGATCTTGACGATCTTGGTCATGTTCTCGAGGGCGATCTTCAGGCCTTCCAGGATGTGTGCCCGGTCCTCGGCTTTCTTCAGTTCAAAGCGGGTGCGGCGGACGATGACGTCCTTCCGGTATTCGACGTAGTGGTGGAAGATCTCCTTGACGGGCAGCACCTTGGGCCGGCCGTTCACGATGGCGAGCATGATGACGCCGAAGGACACTTCCATCTGGGTGTGCTTGAAAAGCTGGTTCAGGACGATGTTGGCGTTGCCGTCGCGCTTGATCTCGATGACCACGCGGATGCCTTCGCGCGACGACTCGTCGCGGATGTCGGAGATGTCGTTGATCTTCTTGTCGCGCACGAGGTCGGCGATGGTCTCCTGGAGCGTGGCCTTGTTCACCTGATAAGGCAATTCGGTGATGATGATGGCCTGGCGGCCGCCGCGGATGTCCTCGATCTCGGTCTTGGAGCGGA
>MGUS01000041.1:13638-13906 GCA_001800085.1 Elusimicrobia bacterium RIFCSPLOWO2_01_FULL_60_11
TATGCGTGGGGATGTTGGTGGCCATGCCCACCGCGATGCCTGCGGAGCCGTTCACGAGCAGGTTGGGAAGCTTGGCGGGCAGGACCGAGGGTTCCTGGAGCGAGCCGTCGTAATTGGGGACGAAATCGACGGTCTCCTTATCGATGTCTCCCAGCATTTCCTGCGAGATGCCTGCCAGGCGGGCTTCCGTGTAGCGCATGGCCGCGGGCGGGTCGCCGTCGATGGAGCCGAAGTTGCCCTGGCCGTCCACCAGAGGTTCCCGAAGGGA
>MGUS01000041.1:14016-15133 GCA_001800085.1 Elusimicrobia bacterium RIFCSPLOWO2_01_FULL_60_11
TGTGGGCCAGGCCCATCTCGTCCATGGTGAAGAGGATGCGGCGGTGCACGGGTTTCAGGCCGTCGCGCACGTCGGGGAGGGCGCGGCCCACGATGACCGACATCGAGTAGTCGATGTAGGAGTTGCGCATCTCGTCCTCGATGTTCCGGGGGATGATGCGGTCGCCGTTATGGCCGTTGCCGTGGAGTTTTAGCTGTTCTTCTTTGTCCGCCATGAGTGAGGAGAAATTATAGCTTTTTGCGCCGGGGCATGCAAACCCACTTGACAGAAAACCATGAAGTGTGATATATTATAAATATACTACTTTTAACTATTGACTTACTTTATTAAGTATGGTATACTTTACCTATAAATAGGAGGCCATCATGGAGACCACAGCAACCATTAAAGGGCAAATCGTGATCCCGTCCTCTGTCCGACGGAGATTCGGCATCAAGGAGGGGACCCGCATCCAGATCGAGGCGGATGAGCGGACGCACCACATCATCCTCACCCCCATCACCCGGGACTATATCTTCAGCTTGCGTGGTAAATATAAGGGGAAGGGCATCATGAAGACGCTCATGGAGGAAAGGCACAGGGAGAGAGAGCTGTAATGTCCCGGAAACCCAGGTCTATCGTGCTGGACTCCTGGGCCGTCATCGCCTATCTGGGCGATGAGGAGGCCGGGAGCAAGGTGGCCGAGATCATGGCGGATGCCCATGAAAACAAGGTGCCGCTCAAGATGGCCATCCTTAATGTGGGGGAGGTCTGGTATTCCGTGGCCCGGCAGACATCGGAGAACGAGGCCGACCAGGCCATTGCCGAATTGAAGGAGTTGGGGATCGAGTTCGCGGACGCGGACTGGAAGTTGACCCGCATCGCAGCGGCCTACAAGTCGAAGCACAAGATGTCCTACGCGGACTGCTTTGCTGCGGCGCTGGCCAAAGAGGAGCGGGCCGAGTTGGTGACAGGGGATAAGGAGTTTAAGGAAGTTCAGGACTCTATTAAAATTGTCTGGCTATTATAAGAATACGGTCACAATTTGATTTCATCAGCATCGGGAGGTGGTTCTATCTCAAGAAATTCCTTATAAATCCTGTCTCTATACTCTTTACCGATTTCATTTACTGCACTT
>MGUS01000041.1:15184-16105 GCA_001800085.1 Elusimicrobia bacterium RIFCSPLOWO2_01_FULL_60_11
CGCGCGGGAAAACTCCAATTATAATCTTGACGTTCGCCAAATGGATTGTAAGGCAAGGCATAAAACGCGCCATCGACTTTTAACGGTTTCATACTGTAAAGTTTGAGTATTTTTTCCTTGCTCACCTTTGTCTGGTCGCTGTTTGGAAGAGGAGCCTTAAGTTCAAAAGCATAGCGTTTCTTGTTCGACTTATCCTCGTCATACACGTCGCACATCACTGTTACGGGCACATCGGCTCCGCCGCCTTCTAAAACATAGGCGAGTTCCTTATCCCAATTTGGTCTTATGCGTTCCCCACCCCTACGACCGTGTTCTAAGGAATTAAGCACTTCTGAAATTCGTCTGAGTCTTTCACGTTTTACGGTCCCAGTAATGCTGTAATCTCGTACGCCCAATCCCAAACCTTCATTCGCCGCAACAACAGCTAATTTTTCCCAAACATCTCCAAATGGTGTTACAAATCTTCTCTCAAAATGTGATCCCTTAAATATCTCATCTGGCACCAATGCAGCATATAAAGGCTTTTTTGCTCTGTGATCATCTTTAAGAAACGGGTCTTTGATAAGGACATTGTCCATCACCCTATCCATTAGGGCCTTAATGACCGACTGTATGGCAACTTTCATTTCTTGCTTTTTAGCCATGTGAAATAATTTATCTGTGGTTTAGAATTATATTTTTTGCCAAATTAAAACACTCTCATAGAAAGCAGTGTCTCTCCGGCCAGTGCGGCGATTAACATGCCTATCCACGCGCCCTATTGATTTAAATCCAACCGGTTCCGGTTTATAAAGTCCAAACTTGACATTGACAACGATCAGCATCAAACCATCTTTTTTCATAAAGTCCCTCGTATGGACAATGACTTCGTTTATGGACTTGATGTAATCTTTCTTGGCCTGTTCGGATTGACCATTTTTT